>NZ_JBIWAP010000027.1:0-128812 GCF_044760075.1 Kitasatospora sp. NPDC098663
CTCGCCGAGGTCCTCGGCACCGGCCGGGTCGGCATCGACGAGGACTTCTTCGCCCTCGGCGGCGACAGCATCCGCTCCATCCAGGTCGTCAGCCGCGCCCGCAAGGCCGGACTCACCCTCACCACCCGCGACATCTTCACCCACAAGACCGCCGCCGCCCTGGCCCAGGTCGCCGAGGAACAGGAGCAGAGCCCCGCCGAGTCCGCCCCGACGGAACCCGAAAGCAGTCTGATCGCCCTGTCCGACGAGGAACTGGCCGATCTGGAATTCGAGTTGAATGAGGAACTTTCGTGACGACCGCCCCCAGCACCGGGTCGAAGATCAGCGAAGTACTTCCGCTCTCCCCCCTCCAGCAGGGGCTGCTGTTCCTGTCCTCGTACGACCAGGCCTCGCCCGACCTGTACACCCTCCAGTTCGTCGCGGAGATCGACGGGCCGGGCGCGGGTGACGGCGAGCAGCTCGCCGCCCGACTGCGCGCGGCCTCGGCCGCGCTGCTGCGCCGGCACCCCAACCTGCGGGCCTGCTTCCGCAACCGCAAGACCGGCGAGCCCGTCCAGGTCGTCCTCAAGGAGACCGAGGTCGAGCCGGAGTGGCAGCTGCACGACCTCACCCACCTGCCCGAGGCCGACCGGGAGGAGGAGGCGCAGCGGCTGACGCGCGAGGACCGGCTGCGCCGGTTCGACCTGGCGCGGCCGCCGCTGATGCGGTTCACCCTGATCCGGCTCGGCGCGGGGCACCACCGGTTCCTCTGGTCGGTACACCACATCGTCATGGACGGCTGGTCGTTCCCGCTGGCCGTCCGCGAGCTGGTGCTGCTCGGCGACGAGGCGGGCGCGGCGGCGCTGCCCGCGCCCGCGCCGTACCGCTCGTTCCTGACCTGGCTGAACGGCCGCGACCGGGCCGCCGCGCGGGCGGCCTGGGCGCAGCTGCTGGACGGCCTGGACGGGCCGGTCCGGGCGCTGCCCGGCGCCGGTGACGGCGATTCCCTCGAACTGCCGTCGCTCGTCCGGGGGTTCCTGTCGCCGGAGCGCACCGCGGCGCTCGCCGGCTGGGCGCGCGGCCGGGGCCTGACCCTCAACACCGTGGTGCAGGGCTGCTGGGCGCTGCTGCTCGGGCGGCTCACCGGCCGCGAGGACGTGGTGTTCGGCGCCGTCACCTCCGGCCGCCCGGCCGAGGTCCCGGACGTCGAGTCGATGATCGGCCTGTTCGCCAACACCCTGCCGGTCCGCGCCGACCTGCGCCCGGACCAGCGGGCGAGCGAGCTGTTCGAGGCGCTGGCCCGCCGGCAGCTCGCGATGATGCCGCACGAGCATCTGCCGCTCGCCGAGGCGCAGGCCGCCTCCGGCGTCCAGGGCGAGCTGTTCGACACCGTCATCGCCTTCCAGAGCTACCCGCTGGACGAGGCCGCGCTGTTCCGCGAGTCGGGCGGCACCGTCAGCTCCGCCCAGGTGCTCTCGGCCACCCACTACCCGCTGAGCCTCACCGTCTTCCCCGGGGAGCAGCTGGACCTGCACCTCGCCTACCGGCCCTCGGCCTTCGCCGAGAAGCCCGCCGAAGGCCCTGCCGAGAACCCCGAGGGCCTCACCGAGGACCCGCAGGCATCCGCGCAGCGCGTCCTGGACCAGCTGGTCCGCGTCCTGGAGCAGGTCGCCGACGACCCGCAGACCCTGCTCGCCCGGCTCGGCGCGCCCGAGCCCGCCGAACTGGCCCGCATCCTCGGCGAGTGGAGCGGCGCCGCGGCCGCCCCCCGGGAACCCGCGCGGCGCGCCACTATCGCGGAGCTGTTCGCCGAACAGGCCGCCCGCACCCCGGACGCCGTCGCGGTCACCGCCCCCGGCGAGGCCGCCCTCAGCTACCGCGAGCTGGACGAGCGGGCCAACCGGCTCGCCCACCTGCTCGCCGCCCGCGGCGCCGGCCCGGAGAGCCTGGTGGCCGTCGCGCTGCCGCGCGGCGCCCAGCTGATCGTCGCCGTCCTGGCCGTCCTCAAGGCGGGTGCGGCCTACCTGCCGCTGGAGCCCGGCCACCCGGCCGACCGGATCGGCTACACCCTGCGCGACGCCCGTCCGGCGCTGCTGCTGACCGCCGGCGGCGTGCTGCCCGAGCCGCCCGACGCCCCGGACCTGCCGCGCCCGGACCTGCCGTGCCTGGACCTGGACGCCCCGGAGACGGCCGCCGCGCTGGCCGCCCACCCGGCCACCGCCCCGGACACCGCAGCCTCCCCCGAGCACCCGGCCTACGTCATCTACACCTCCGGCTCCACCGGCCGCCCCAAGGGCGTCGTGGTGCCGCACCAGAACGTGGCACGGCTGCTGGAGGCCACCGACGACTGGTTCGACTTCGGCCCCGGCGACGTGTGGACGCTGTTCCACTCCATCGCCTTCGACTTCACCGTCTGGGAGCTGTGGGGCGCGCTGCTGCGCGGCGGCCGGCTGGTCGTGGTGCCGTACGACGTGTCGCGCTCCCCCGACGCCTTCCTGGACCTGCTCGCCGAGGAGCGGGTGACCGTCCTCAACCAGACGCCGTCCGCCTTCTACCAGCTGATGCGCGCCGACGCCGACCGCCCGCGCCCGCTCGCCCTGCGGACCGTGGTGTTCGGCGGCGAGGCGCTGGACATCGGCAAGCTCGCCGACTGGTACACCCGGCACGCCGACGACGCGCCGCGCCTGGTCAACATGTACGGCATCACCGAGACCACGGTGCACGTCTCCTACCAGGAGCTGGACGCCCCGACGGCCGCCGCCGGCGGCGGCAGCGTGATCGGGCGCGGCATCCCGGACCTGCGGGTCTACCTGCTCGACGGCGCCCTGCGGCCCGTCCCGGCCGGCGTGCCCGGCGAGCTGTACATCACCGGCCCCGGCCTGGCCCGCGGCTACCTGCGCCGCCCCGACCTCACCGCGGCCCGCTTCGTCGCCTGCCCGTTCGAGCCCGGCGGCGCCCGGATGTACCGCACCGGCGACCTCGGCCGCTGGCGGGCCGACGGCACCCTGGAGTACCTGGGCCGCGCCGACGAGCAGGTCCAACTGCGCGGCTTCCGCATCGAGTTGGGCGAGATCGCGACCGTCCTCGGCCACCACCCCGCGGTCGCCGAGGCGGCCGTGATCGCCCGCGAGGACCGGCCCGGCGACCAGCGCCTGGTCGCCTACGTGGTGCCCCGCGACGGCGCGGACCCGGCCGGGCTGCGGGAGTTCGCCGCCGAACGGCTGCCCGAGTACATGGTCCCGGCGGCCGTGGTCCCGCTCGCCGCGCTGCCGCTGACCGCCAACGGCAAGCTCGACCGCCGCGCCCTGCCCGCCCCCGCGTACACCACCTCGGCCCGCGGCCCGCGCACCGCCGAGGAGGAGCGGCTCTGCGGCGTCTTCGCCGAGGTGCTCGGACTCGACCGGGTCGGCGTCGACGACGACTTCTTCACCCTCGGCGGCCACTCGCTGCTCGCCACCCGGATCGTCAACCGGGTCCGCGCCGAACTCGGCGCCGAACTCCAGGTGCGGGACCTCTTCGAGGCCCCCTCCCCGGCCCGCCTCGCCGAACGGCTGGCCGCCGCCGCACCCGGCCGCGCCCCGCTCACCGCCGGGCCGCGCCCGGCCGTGCTGCCGCTGTCGTACGCGCAGCAGCGGCTCTGGTTCGTCGAGCACCTGGGCACACCCGGCGGGCTGTACGCCATCCCGCTGGCGATCCGCCTCTCCGGGCGGCTCGACGTCACCGCCCTGGCGGGCGCCCTGCACGACGTGGTCACCCGGCACGAGGCGCTGCGCACCGTCTTCCCGCAGCGCGCGCCCGCCGGGGCCCCCGAGGCCGCCGGCGGCGGACCGGCCGAGCAGCGGGTGCTCACCCCGGCCGAGGCCGCCGTCCCGCTCCCGGTGAGCGAGACCACCGAGGCGGGCCTGCCCGCCGCCCTCGCCGCCGAGGCCGCGCACGGCTTCGACCTGGAGCACCACCTCCCGTTCCGCGCCCGCCTGTTCCGGCTCGGCCCGGACGAGCACGTGCTGACGATCGTCCTGCACCACATCACCGCCGACGGCTGGTCGCTCGCCCCGCTCACCCGCGACCTCACCGCCTACTACCGGGCCCGGACGGCCGGCCGCCCGGCCCAACTGCCGCCGCTGCCCGTCCAGTACGCCGACTACGCCCTGTGGCAGCGCGGACTGCTCGGCACCCAGGACGACCCGCGCAGCGAACTCGCCCGCCAGCTCGGCTACTGGACCGAGACCCTGAAGGGCCTGCCGGAGGAACTGGCGCTGCCCTTCGACCACCCGCGCGGCACCCGGGCCGAGCACGGCGGCGACGTCGTGCGCGCCACCGTGCCGCAGCCGCTCACCGCCGAGCTGCACCGGCTCGCCACCGCCTGGGGCGTCAGCGTCTTCATGCTGCTGCGGGCCGGGCTCGCCGCCCTGCTCACCCGGCTCGGCGCGGGCACCGACATCCCGCTCGGCAGCCCGATCGCCGGCCGCACCGACGAACGGCTCGACGAGCTGGTCGGCATGTTCGTCAACACCCTGGTGCTGCGCACCGACACCTCCGGCGACCCGGGCCTGCGCGAACTCGCCGAGCGGGTCCGGGCCTACGACCTGGCCGCCCACCAGCACCAGGACGTGCCCTTCGAGAAGCTCGTCGAGGTGCTCAACCCCGAGCGCTCGATGGCGCGGCACCCGCTGTTCCAGGTGATGCTCGGCTTCCAGCAGGCCGGCCCGGCCCCGGCGCCCGAGGACGACCCGGAGCTCGCCGTGACCGAGCAGCCGGTGCCCGTCCGGACCGCCAAGTGGGACCTGTTCTTCCAGCTCACCGAGCAGGCCGGCGGCGCGCTCGCGCTCGCCGTCGAGTACCGCACCGACCTGTTCGAGCCCGCCACCGCCCGCCGGATCACCGACGCCTACCTGCGGCTGCTCGCCGCCGCCCTCGCCGAGCCCGCCCGGCCGCTGTCCCGGCTGGACCTGCTCGGGCCCGAGGAGGAGGCCGAACTGCTCGCCCTCGGCACCCACCGGGCCGGCACCCCGCGCAGCACCCTCACCGCCCTGGTGGACCGCCGGATCGCGGCCACCCCAGACGCGGTCGCGCTGGTCCACACCGAGCCCGGCCGCCCCGAGCGGCTGCGGCACACCAGCTACGCCGAACTGGACGCCGAGGCCAACCGCCTGGCCCACCTGCTGACCGCGCGCGGCGCCCGCCGGGGCGACCTGGTGGCGCTGCGCCTGGAGCGCGGCCCGGCCGTGGTGAGCACCCTGCTGGCGATCGCCCGCACCGGCGCGGCCTACCTGCCGATCGACCCGTCCTACCCCGACGAGCGGGTCCGCGACATGCTGGCCGACAGCGGCGCCCGGCTGCTCGTCACCGAACGCCCCCTGGCCGGACGGGAACTCCCCGCCGGGGTCGCGTCGCTGGTCCTGGACAGCCCGGAGACCGGGGCCGACCTGGCCGGCCGGCCCGTCACCGCCCCGGTGCCCGCCGCCCCGATCGACCCCGACGACCTGCTGTACGTCATCTACACCTCCGGCTCCACCGGCAAGCCCAAGGGCGTCGCGGTCCCGCACCGCGCCGCCGTCCGCCTGGTCCTGGGCCTGCCGGAGCTGGCGCCGACCGCCGCGGACACCTTCCTCTACTTCGCGCCGGTCGCCTTCGACGCCTCCACCTTCGAGATCTGGGGCGCGCTCGCCCACGGCGCCCGGGTGGCGGTCCACCCGCCCGGCCCGGCCGACCCGCAGGCCCTGGAGTCCTTCCTGGCCGCCGCCCGGGTGAGCGTCGCCTTCCTCACCACCCAGTTGTCCAACACCATCGCCGACACCCGGCCGCGCGCCCTGGCCCCGCTGCGGGCGCTGCTCACCGGCGGCGAGGCGCACTCCCGCGACCACCTGGACCGGCTGCGGGCCGCCCTGCCGGACACCACGGTGTTCAACGTGTACGGCCCCACCGAGACCACCACCTTCGCCACCGGCCAGGACCTCGGCCGCGCCCAGGGCACCGTCCCGATCGGCCTGCCGATCGGCGACACCTCCGCGTACGTCCTGGACGAGGCGCTGCGGCCGGTGCCGCGCGGCGTGGTCGGCGAGCTGTACCTGGCCGGCGAGGGCCTGGCCCGCGGCTACCTCGGCCGGCCCGGGCTGACCGCCGCCCGCTTCACCGCCTGCCCGTTCGGCGCCCCTGGCGAGCGCATGTACCGCACCGGCGACCTGGTCCGCTGGGACCGGCACGGCCGGATCGAGTACGTCGCCCGCGCCGACCAGCAGGTCAAGATCCGCGGCTACCGGGTCGAACTCGGCGAGATCGAACGGCTGCTGGCCGAGCACCCGGCCGTCGCCCGGGCCGCCGTCCTGGCCCCCGCCGACGCCGCCGGCCAGCGCCGCCTGGTCGCCTACCTGGTGCCCGCCGACGGCCGGCCGGCCCCCGGACCGGCCGAGTTGCGGGGCCATCTGGCCCGCTCGCTGCCCGGCCACATGGTGCCGGAGAGCTACACCGCGCTGCCGGAACTGCCGCTGAACGCCAACGGCAAACTGGACGTCAAGGCCCTGCCCGCCCCCGCGGCCGCCCCCTCGGCCCGCGCCCCGCGGGCGCCCCGCACCGAGCCGGAACGGCTGCTCTGCGCCGCCGTCGAGGAGGTCCTGGGCACGGGCCCGGTCGGCCCCGAGGACTCCTTCTTCGCCCTCGGCGGGGACAGCCTGAAGGCGATCCGGCTGGTCAACGCGGCCGTCCGGGCCGGGCTGCCGATCAGCCTCGGCGCGGTCTTCGAGCACCGCACCCTGGAGACGCTGGCCGCGGCCGCCACCAGCGGGGGCGGCGCGGTCGACCTGCTCGGGCCCGTCCTGCCGATCCGGCCCACCGGCGGGCGGCCCCCGCTGTTCTGCGTGCACGGCGGCCTCGGCTTCGCGATCCCGTTCGCGGCGCTCGCCGAGCACCTCGACCCGGAGCAGCCGGTCTACGGCCTCCAGGCCCGCGGCCTGTCCGGCGACGGCCCGCTGCCGACCGACCTGGGCGACGTCGCCGAGGAGTACCTGGCCCGGGTGCGCGCCGTGCAGCCGCACGGCCCGTACCACCTGCTCGGCTGGTCCTACGGCGGCGTCGTGGCGCACGAGATGGCCGTCCGGCTGCACGCCGCCGGCGAGCGGGTGGCGTTCCTGGCCAACCTGGACGCCTACCCCGACGACGCCCTCGGCGCCCGGCCCAGCGACGCCGAGTTCCTCGCCGACTTCCTGGCCGAGGCCGGGATCGACGCGGCGGAGCCGGAACGGCTCACCCCGCAAGGCGTCGCCGCACACCTGGCCCGCACCGAAGGCCCCCTCGCCGCACTCGAACCCGGTACGCTGGAACGGCTGCTGGGGGTCATGCGGAACAACCTGGAGCTGTTCCAGCGGTTCACCCCGGGCCGCTTCGACGGCTGCCCGATGACGCTCTTCGTGGCGGCCGGCGGCGACACCCGCCCCACCCCGGAGGAGCGCGCCCTCAAGCTCAAGAGCTGGGAGCCGCACGTCGGTTCCGCCGTCCGCGCGCACGACGTGGACAGCGGGCACCAGCAACTGCTGCAACCCGCACCGGCGGCGGCGATCGGCGCGGTCGTCGAACACGCCCTCGCCGCCCTGGCCGCGAGCCCGACCGGCACCCCGACCACCTGACGCCCGATCAACCCCGCACGTCCCGCGATCCCGAGATCTGGAGAACAGTCATGGCGAACCCCTTTGACCGCGAAGACGGCACCTTCCTCGTCCTCGTCAACGCGGAGGGGCAGCACTCCCTGTGGCCGTCCTTCGCCGCCGTCCCGGAGGGCTGGTCGGTGACCCTGGAGGCCACCGACCGGGCCACCGCCGTCGCCCACATCGAGGGCAGCTGGACGGACATGCGCCCGCTCAGCCTCCAGCAGCAGGGCTGACCGGCCGGGCCCGCGCCCGGAATCCGGAAGAACGCCGCCGGACGGCTCCGAACCCCGCCGCCCGCCGCACCCCCAGGGCCTTCGCCCGACGGTGCGGCGGGCGGCCGTTTTGTCCCCGACACCCCTCCCCACCAGGCACGCGACACCCCACCAGGACCCGTCAGTGAGCGGTCAGTTGGACGTCATCGACCCGTCATCGGGCCTGACTAATTTGCTGCCCAGAGGCCCGATTCTCCGGGCACCCCAGGGCACCCGCACAGGGCACCCGCGAAAACGGAGGAAAACGAGCATGACGACGGTCGCGCCGGAGCGTCTCACCCGCATCCGCGAAATCATCGCCGAGAACATCGACGTGCACACCGAGTTCGCCGACACCGCGCTGTTCGTCGACGAGCTGGGCGCCGACTCGCTGAAGCTCATCGACGTGCTCAGCGCCCTGGAGATGGAGTACTCCATCGTCATCGACATGAACGAGCTGCCGAAGATGGTGAACGTGGAGGCCACGTACCAGGTGACCGCGACGGCCGCCGGCTGGTGATCGGGGCGGGTTCCGGGACCGGAACCCCCGCCCGCAGGCATCCCACTGCTTAAGGAGTCCCATGTCCACCGCACAGTCACCAGCGGCACCCCGCGCCGGCGTGCCGGCCGACCGCCGCCGGGTCGTCCTCACCGGCCTCGGGGCGATCTCCAGCATCGGCACGGGTGTCGAGGAGTACACCGCGGGGCTGCGGGCCGGCCGCTCCGGTGCGCGGCCGATCACCCGGTTCGACACCGAGGGGTTCGGCCAGAACATCGCCTGCGAGGTCCCCGACTTCGAGCCGGAGCGCTGGATCCGCAACGTCCCCCTCGACGACATGGGCCGCGCCGGGCAGTTCGCCGTCGCCGCCGCCCGGATGGCCATGGAGGACGCCGGGCTCACCGAGTCCGACCTCGGCGAGCGCCAGGCCGTCATCAGCGTCGGCACCACCGACGGCGAGGGTCACGACATCGGCGTGCTGGTCGAGCAGGAGCTCGCGGCCGGGGACCCGGAGGCCATGGACCCGGTGCTGTCCCGCCGGATCAACGCCGGCCGGCTCACCACCGTCATCGCCCGCGAGCTGCGGATGCCGAACGTGGAGCCGACCACCATCACCACCGCCTGCGCGGCGGGCAACTACTCGATCGGCTACGGGCTGGACGCGATCCGCTCCGGCGAGGTCGACATCGCGCTGTGCGGCGGCGCCGACGCCGTCTGCCGCAAGGCCTTCGCGCTGTTCAAGCGCTTCGGCGCGCTCACCCCGGACGTGGTCCGCCCGTTCGACAGGAACCGCCAGGGCATCCTGACCGGCGAGGGCGCGGGCATCCTCGTCCTGGAGAGCCTGGAGTCCGCCCTCGCCCGCGGCGCGCACATCTACGCCGAGGTGCTCGGGTACGGTCTCAGCTGCGACGCCGCCCACCCGACCGCGCCGAACCGCGACGGCATCGCGCGCGGCATCCGGCTCGCCCTGGACGACGCCGGGGTCGAGCGGGACAAGATCGACTTCATCTCCGCGCACGGCACCGGCACCAAGGCCAACGACAAGACCGAGTCGGCCGCCATCGTCGACGTGTACGGCGACGCACCGCCGCGCACCGTCGCGGTGAAGTCGATGCTCGGCCACTCGATGGGCGCGGCCAGCGCGCTCGGCGCGATCGCCTGCAGCATCGCCATCGAGCACCAGTTCATCCCGCCGACCATCAACCACGTGGAGACCGACCCCGACTGCCCGCTGGACGTCGTGCCCAACCAGGCCGTCGACGCGCAGGTCCGGATCGTGGAGAACAACTCCAGCGCCTTCGCCGGCAACAACGCCATCCTGATTCTGGGCACGTACGGAGAGCGAGTCTGACGATGACCACCGCAGCCACCCCGGCGGCCCTGCCGCCGGAGACACTCGTCATCACCGGCTGGTCGGCCGTGTCGCCGCACGGCCTGACCCGCCAGGACTTCGCGTCCGGCGTGCGCGCCGGCGCCAAGACCGCCGTCAAGGCGGACGCCGCGCTCGGCACGCTGCCGTCGCCCGACGTCTGCCTGGTGCCGGGCTTCGACATCAAGGGCCTGCTCGGCCCCACCGGCACCGCCAAGATGGACCGGCTCACCGCGCTGGCCCTGGTCGCCTCCGACGGCCTGCTCAAGGACGCCGACGGCAACCGGGTGGTGGAGACCGACGACCGCACCGGTGTGGTCCTCGGCATCTCGATGGGCAGCCTGGAGAACGTCACCAACTTCCTCAAGCAGTCCTACACCAACGCGCTGCCCTTCCACGTCGACGCCGGCCGCATCCCCTTCGGCAGTCTCAACCACGCCGCCGGTGCCACCGCCATCCGGCACGACCTCAAGGGCCCCAACACCACCGTCGCCGGCGGCCGGGTCAGCGGCCTGCTCGCCCTCAACTACGCGCGGCGCCTGATGGGCCAGGGCCGGGCGACCAAGTACCTGGTCGGCTCGGCCGAGGAGTTCTCCGCCGCGCACGCCTGGATCGAGCACACCGCCGTCGCGGCCGGCGACTCCACGCCGCTGCTCGGCGAGGGCTGCGGCCTGTTCGTCGTCGAGCACGCCGGCACCGCCCAGCGCCCGGCGCTCGCCGCGGTGCTCGCGGTGGAGACCCGCGTCGACATCGACGACGACCCCGAGGCCGCCGTCACCGCGTGCGTGCGGCGCGCCCTGGACCGCGCCGGCGTCACCGCCGACGAGGTCTGGGCCGCCGTCCCCTGCGCCGCGCCCACCGCGGCCGGCCGGGCCGAGTACGACGCGCTCGCCGCGCTGCTGCCGGCCGAGGCACTGGGCCGGGTCCCGTCCATGGAACTGCTCGGCGACACCAGCGCGGCCTCCGCGTCCTTCCAGATCCAGGCGGTGCTCGGCGTGGCCGAGGCCGACCCGGCGGCCCGGGGCCGGATCGCCCTGGTGTCCGCCGTCGACCGTGACGGCGCGGTGGGCTGCGCCGTCCTGAGACTCTTCGGGGAGCACGCGTGATCGCCCTGGTCAGCGGCGGGTCCCGGGGCATCGGCAAGGCCATCGTGCTGCGCCTGGCCCAGGACGGCTACGACGTCGCCTTCTGCTACCGCTCCAACGCCGACGCCGCCGAGCAACTCGTCAAGCAGGCAGGCGAGTTCGGCACCCGGATCACGGCCACCCAGTGCGACGTGGCCGACCCGGAGCAGGTCCGCGACTGGTACAACCGCACCGAGCGCGAGGTCGGCCCGGTGGACGCCGCCGTCACCTCGGCCGGCATCACCCGGGACCGCCCGGTCATCCTGATGCCGGAGGACGACTGGAACCAGGTCCTGCGCACCAACCTGGACGGCGTGTACCACGTGTGCCGCGCCGCCGCCTTCGCGATGAGCAAGCGCCGCAGCGGATCGATCGTCAACCTGTCCTCGGTGTCCGGCATCTACGGCAACCTCGGCCAGGCCAACTACGCCGCTTCCAAGGCCGGCATCATCGGCTTCACCAAGTCCCTCGCCAAGGAGTGCGGCCCGCGCGGCGTGCGCGCCAACGTGGTCGCACCGGGCCTGATCGCCACCGACATGGTCGGCGACATGTCCGACGCCGCGGTCGAGCGGATGCTGAAGAACGTCGCCCTCGGCCGGGCTGGCAAGCCCGAGGAGGTGGCCGACCTGGTCTCCTTCCTGCTCTCCGACCGCGCCGCCTACATCAGCGGGTCGGTCTTCGAGATCCACGGCGGCGGCACGTTCTGATGGGAGCACGCATGCAGGGGACCCAGGGACTGCGCGACCACTACGACGCGATCGTCGTCGGCAGCGGCATCGGCGGCCTGACCACCGCCGGATACCTGGCGGCCGACGGGCGCAGCGTCCTCGTCCTCGAACAGCACGACATCGCCGGCGGCAACGCGCACGTGTTCCGCCGCCGGCGCAAGTACGAGTTCGACGTCGGCACGCACTACCTCGGCGACTGCGGCCCCGACGGGCACTTCCCGGCGATCCTGGCCGGCCTCGGCGTCCTGGACCGGGTGCGGTTCCGGCCGATGGACAACGAGCAGGGCTTCGACCGGATCATCACGCCCACCGCGACCGTCGACGTGCCGGCCGGCTGGGACGCCTACCGCGACCGGCTGCGGCAGGCCCTGCCCGAGGAGGCCGACCGGATCGCCGGCTTCCTCGAACTCGCCGAGAACGTGGCCGGCTCGACCCGCGCCGGCCTGAACGGCGTCTCCCTGGTCGACCTGTTCCGCAAGTCCCCGCAGACCATGCGCTGGTCCCGCCGCACCTTCGCCGACGCCCTGGGCCACTTCGGCCTCTCCGCCAAGGCGCGCACGCTGCTCGCGGCGCAGGCCGGCAACTACGGCACCATGCCCGACGGCATCAGCCTGGCCCACCACGCCTCGATGATGGACCACTACCTGCGCGGCGCGTACTACCCCGAGGGCGGCGGCCAGGCGATGGTCGCCGCGTTCGTCGAGGCGCTGGAGGCGCACGGCGGCGAACTGCGCACCCGCTGCGACGTCCGCCGCATCCTGATCGGGAACGGGCGCGCCACCGGCGTCGAACTCACCGACGGGCAGCGGATCTCGGCCCCGCTGGTCATCTCCAACGCGGACTACCGGCGCACCGTCCTCGACCTGTGCGGCGGCGAGGACGCCTTCCCCTCCGAGGTGGTGGCCCGCACCCGCGCGGCGACCATGCGCGGCTCCTTCGTCTCGGTGTACATCGGGCTCGACACCGAACTGCCGGGCCTGCCCAACGCCAACCTCTGGTGGCACGACAGCGACGACATGGAGGGCGCGCACGCCGCCATGCTGGAGCGGTACGCGCGGGACGGCTCGATGGACTCGGTGCCGGCGCTCACCTTCTCCTTCGCCTCCCTCAAGGACCCGGGCGCCGCCGCCGTCTGCCCGCCCGGCCACAGCAACTTCCAGCTCATGACGGGCCTGCCGCCCGGCTACGCGTTCTGGGGCCTGGAGGGCGGCCCGGCCGACGGCGAGCCCTACCGCCGCAACGCCGCCTACCTCGCCCGCAAGCAGCAGCTCACCGAGGTCATGCTGGCCACCGCCGAGAAGGTCATCGGCCCGTTCCGGGAGCGCATCACCCACCTGGAGACGGCCACCCCGCTCACCCACGAGCGCTACATCCGGGCCACCGGCGGCACCCCGTACGGCATGGCCAGCTGGGGCGGCTCCAGCCAGCGGCCGGACGTGCGCACCGAGGTCGAGGGCCTGTACGTGGTCGGCCAGAGCGTGCGCTACGGCAGCGGCATCGCCGCGGTCGCGAACAGCGGCATGGCCGCCGCCTCCGACATCATCGGCCGCGCGCTGCTGCGCGAGGTCTTCGGCGGCGCGGTGCTCGGCGACCCCTCCCGGCTGCCCGACCGCGGCCCGGACTGGGACCCGCTGGTGGTCTCGCGCGGGCGGGCGCGGCAGCGCGCCAAGGGCCTGGCCCGCATCGGCTGAACCCTCCTCCGCCCGTTTCCCCACCCTCCGATCCTCACTTCTCCGACCAGGAGCACTGTTCCCATGAATCAGGTCCCTCCCTTCGCCGTGGTCTCCGGCGCCCAGGTGCACGAGGCCCTCAACGGGCACGAGGACGAGGTCGTCGCCACGGTCGAGGCCGCGTACCGGCTGCACGGCGAGGGGCAGACGGTCAACCCGGACTCGTACTTCCTGCGCTTCCCCGACCGCCCGTCCTCCCGGATCATCGCGCTGCCGGCCTCGGTCAAGGGCGAGGTCGGCGTGCACGGCATCAAGTGGATCTCCAGCTTCCCGGACAACGTGGCGGCCGGCCTGCCGCGCGCCTCGGCCGTCCTGATCCTCAACGACGCCGAGACCGGCTACCCGTTCGCCTGCCTGGAGAGCTCGATCATCAGCGCGGCGCGCACCGCCGCCTCCGCGGCCCTCGCGGCGGCCCGGCTCGCCGACGCCCGCGGCGAGCGCCCGACCCGGGTCGGCTTCTTCGGCGTCGGCCTGATCGCCCGCTACGTGCACACCTACCTCGCCGCCAACGGCTTCGACTTCACCGCGGCCGGCGTCCACGACCTGTCCGCCGAGCACGCCGACGGCTTCTCCGACTACCTGCGCCGGGCCGAGGGCGAGGGCGTGGAGATCACCGTCCACGACAAGGCCGAGGACCTGATCCGCTCCAGCGACCTGGTGGTCTTCGCCACCGTCGCCGGCGAGCCGCACGTGACGGACCCGCAGTGGTTCTCGCACAACCCGCTGGTGCTGCACGTCTCGCTGCGCGACCTCTCCCCCGAGATCATCCTCGACTCGTGGAACGTCGTCGACGACATCGAGCACTGCATGAAGGCCGGCACCTCGCCGCACCTGGCCGAACAGCGCGTCGGCCACCGCGAGTTCGTCGCCGGCACGCTCTACGACGTGCTCAACGGCACGATCACCCCGCCGTCCGACCGGCCGGTGGTCTTCTCCCCGTTCGGCCTCGGCGTGCTCGACATGGCCGTCGCCAAGCACGTCTACGACCGCGTCCTCGCGGCCGGGCAGCTGCACACCGTCCCGGACTTCTTCCACGAGCTCAAGCGCTACGGCTGAGTCCTCCCCGCCCCGCCCCGCAGGCCCGTCCGCGCTCCCGGCGCCGGCGGGCCTGCGGCCTTCCCCGCCGCCCCGCCCCCTCCGCTGACGGCCAACTGACGGCACGCTGACCGAACGGCCTCCCGGCCCCCCGACGCCTTGTCCGCGCCATGGACGGCCGCCCAGAATCACCCGCATGAGATCCTTTGCCAACCTGGCCGAGTTCACCGGGGCGACCGGGGAGCACCTCGGCTACAGCGAATGGCTCGACGTCACCCAGCACAGCGTCGACCAGTTCGCCGACGCCACCGGCGACCTCCAGTGGATCCACGTGGACCCGGAGCGCGCCGCCACCGGCCCGTTCGGCGGGACCATCGTCCACGGCTACATGACGCTCGGCCTGCTGCCCGCGATGATGCGCGCGATCTTCGAGATCCACAACGTCGAACTTGGTGTCAACTTCGGCCTGGACAAGGTCCGCTTCCCCCGCCCGATCCCGGTCGGCGCCCGGGTCCGCGGCGGCGCCAAGGTCACCAGCGTCCGCGAGACCCCGATGGGCCACCTCGCCGCGGTCCGGATGACGGTGGAGGTCGAGGGCCGGCAGCACGCGGCCTGCGTGGCGGACACCCTGTCCCTCTTCGTCGCCGCCCCCGACACCGCCGAGGGCGCATCGGACGGTTTCTGAGCCCGTCCGCCAGCGTCACCGCCGACGTCACCACCGACGTCACCACCGACGTCACCGCCGCCGTCACCGCCGCCGCCAGGTAGAAGAACCTCCCCCTCCGGTCGGGCAAGAGGGGGGTTATTACTACCGATTTCGTCGCGCCGCCCCCGCCAGAATGGTCACACGGCCACCACGGCCGAGGCACAGCGAACGGCACCAGAGAGGAGCGGGTCATGGACCGCACGATGAAGCTCGGGGGAAGCCCCTCGGCGGTCGAGATCAGGGGATTCTCCGTCCCCGCCGGATTCACCGGGCTGCGGCGGGCACTGGCCCTGTGCTGGATGTCGGTGGCGGCCTTCGGGCGCTCGCTCGGGGTCACCGGCGCGATCTCCCTGGTCGGCCCCGGCCTCGGCCTGGTGCCGCGGGCCATGGAGCGCGTCCGGGCGCTGGCCGCCCGTCAGCGCGGCCTGTCCGAGCGCTGGTCCGGCGTGCAGATCCCCGGCCCGCCCAGCGGCCTGCCGGCCGCCCCCGAGGGCGCCTCGGGGGCCGTCGCCCGCTACCGCTGGATCATGAGCGACCCGCAGACCAAGCGGGAGTTCACCTGGGTGCTCACCGACCCGATCGTCGGCGGCTTCCTCGCCTTCATGCCGATCGCCGTCCTGCTCAGCGGCTTCTGGGGCATCTTCCTGGCCTTCTTCGGCGTCCCGCTGTCGACCCGGTGGGACGGCCTCTGGTACCAGTTCATCCCGATCGACGGCCAGGCCACCGCGGTGCTGGCCGGCGTCCTCGGCGTCCTGCAACTGCCGCTGGCCCTGTGGATGGCCCCCCGCGCCATCCGCAAGCACGCCCGGTACACCCACTCCATGCTCGCCCCCAGCGAGCAGGAACTGATGGCCAGTCGGATCCAGCACCTCACCACCACCCGCAGCACCGCCGTCGACACGCAGATGGCCGAGATCCAGCGGATCGAACGCGACCTGCACGACGGCGCCCAGGCCCGCCTGGTCGCGATGGGCATGACCCTGGACGCCGCCGAACACCTGCTGGAGACCAACCCGGAGGCCGTCCGGGCCCTGCTCATCGAGGCCCGCCAGTCCTCCTCCAAGGCCCTGGAGGAGATCCGCAACCTGGTCCGCGGCATCCACCCGCCGGTCCTCGCCGACCGCGGACTCGCCGACGCGGTGCGGGCGCTGGCCATGGTCTGCCCGGTCCCCACCGAGGTCGTCGTGGACCTGCCCGGCCGCGCCGAGATGCCCGTCGAGTCCGCCGCCTACTTCGCGATCTCGGAGATCCTCACCAACGTCGCCAAGCACTCCGGCGCCGACCGGGCCTGGATCGACATCCGTTACGATCACGGCATGCTGCGCATGACCGTGACCGACAGCGGCCGCGGCGGCGCCGACGCCACCCGGGGCACCGGACTGCGCGGCATCGAGCGACGACTCAGCACGTTCGACGGGGTCCTGGCCGTGAACAGCCCCGTCAACGGCCCGACCATGGTGACGATGGAGCTTCCGTGCGTATTGTCCTCGCCGAAGACCACTTCCTCCTGAGGGACGGCCTGATCCGCCTCCTCCAGGCCTACGGACACGAGGTGGTGGCCGCCGTCGACAACGGCGCCGACCTCCTCGCGGCCCTCACCGAGCAGCAGCCGGACGTCGCGGTCGTCGACGTCCGGCTTCCGCCGAACTTCACCGACGAGGGCCTGCGGGCCGTCCTCACCGCCCGCCGCACCATGCCCGACCTCCCGGTCCTGCTCCTCTCCCAGTACGTCGAACCGCTCTACGCCCGCGAACTCCTCGCCAGCGGCGGCCGCGGCGTCGGCTACATGCTCAAGGACCGCGTCACCAACGGCTCCCAGTTCCTCGACTCGATCCGCCGCGTCGCCGACGGCGGCACCGCGATGGACCCCGACGTCATCTCCCAGCTCCTCGTCCGCAAGGAACGCGACGAGAACGTCGGCAGCCTCACC
Organism: Kitasatospora sp. NPDC098663; assembly: GCF_044760075.1. Lineage (NCBI taxonomy): Bacteria > Bacillati > Actinomycetota > Actinomycetes > Kitasatosporales > Streptomycetaceae > Kitasatospora > Kitasatospora sp. NPDC098663. Next base: position 16,992 of record NZ_JBIWAP010000027.1, read on the forward strand.
GACCGCGAACGCGAAGTCCTCGAATGGCTCGCCCAGGGCCGCTCCAACGCCGGCATCGCCCAGGGCCTCTTCATCACCGAGAAGGCCGTCGCCAAGCACATCAGCAACATCTTCACCAAGCTCGGCCTCCTCCCCACCGACGGCGACAACCGCCGCGTCCTCGCCGTCCTCGCCTACCTCGACCAGTAACCCTCGTCACCGTCGCCCGCGACCGCGAGCACCTCCAGGTCCGGCTGCAGGTCGAGGATGCGTCGAAAGCCTTCCCGCACGGTTGCCCGGTCGTCAGCGATCACGATGCGTGTCGTCATGGGCTGATCCTCGCACGGAGTAGCATCCGAGCACATGACAAGCCAACTGGCCAGGATCGGACGCCCAGTTGGCGCGGCGTTCCTCGCGGCGGTCGCCATCTCGGTTGCGGTGTCGGCGGGTTCACCGGTTTCGACACTGATCCGGGGCTCGACGACGGCGGCGGTGCTGGCCGCCGCGGTCCTGATCGTGTGGCTGCCGGGGCAGCCGCGGACCCGCAACCCGGTGACCGTCCCGGTGGCCTGCGCGATCTCGCTGTACGCGACGTTCCGCTACGAGGGCCCCGCCGACAACACCTCGGGGCTCTGGATCCTGGTCGAGTCGGTCGCCCTGCTGGTCACCGTCACGCCCGCGGTGCGCGGGTCCGCTCCGGCGGTCGCCGCCCTGCTGGGGCTGCTCCTGCTGGTGACCGTGGCCCTGCTGCCGCTGCGGATCGCGCTGACCCTCGACCCGCCGGCCGGGCCGCGCGAGACCATCGGGCTCTGCGTGGTCTGGGGCCTGGCCGCAGTGGCCGCGGTGGGGGCGTCCTGCTACCTGCGCTCACTGGACAGCCGGCGCAAGCTGGCGGTCACGGAGGAGCGGCGCGCCCAACGGCTGCACGTCGCCCGGGATCTGCACGACTTCGCCGCGCACGACGTGACCGGGGTGATGGTGCTGGCGCAGGCGGCCCAGATGCTGGCCAAGGAGTCGCCGGAGAAGGCGCTGGCGCTGCTCCCGCAGATCGAGAGCGCCGGCATCCAGGCGCTGAAGTCGATGGACCGGACGATCCGGATCCTCAGCGAGCTGGAGGAGGACCGCCGGCCGGGCCGGGGCGGGGACGAGCCGGCGGCGGACGATCCCGAGGAGGACGCGGCGGCCCGGCCCCACTCGCTGGACGAGCTGCCGGACCTGATGAACCGGTTCGAGCGCACCGGGATGATCCCGGCCCGGCTCGAACTCTCCCCCGGCGCCGTGGACGGCCTGCCGGAGCAGGTCGACGCGGTCGGCTACCGGGTGGTGATGGAGGCGCTCACCAACGTCCGCCGGCACGCCCCCGCCTCGCCCGGGGTGACGGTCACCGCCGAGCGGGTGTCCGACGGCGGCGCCCTGCGGGTCCTGATCCACAACGAGCCCGTTCCGGCCGGCGCCCGGGCGGACGCCGCGGCGGCGGTCGACCGCGAGGGCGGCGGCACCGGCATCCGGGAGCTGCGTCGGCGGGTCGCGGGGCTGGGCGGCGAGCTCACCGCCAGGGCCTGCGCGAACGGCGGCTGGCAGGTCGCCGTCCTCCTCCCGCTGGACGGCGTCCCGGCCGGGCACGCCCGGGGCACTCTCACCCGTTCGGGCGATCAGTCCTCTCCGGGTTGACCGACGTCCCTCACCTGACCGGCGGACGGCAGCCGCCGTTCGCGCAGGCCCCGGCGGTGAGCCCGAGCACCGCCAGATCGACTTCATGCGCCCGCTGCCCGGCGAATCAGCGCCGTCACCACCCCTTCCCCGCCCGCCCGGCACGGCCTTCACCGGCCCGTGCCGGGCGGGCGCTCTTTCCCCGGGGAATTCGCATAGTGAACCCCCGGTCCACCCCCGTCCGTTCACCCGTGCCGCCCCGGCCGAAAGAACGAGAGCACGTCCTCGGCCGAAGGAACGAGACACCCCGCCGATCTCTCCCGAAAGGCGGATGTCGCTGCCCCGGCCCCGCCGGGAGCATGACGGGTATGAAAATGTCGACCGCCAAGCTGGCCTGGGTGGCCCCGATCTCCGCACTGGCCATCGCGCTCACGGGCTGCGGTGTGAGCGACGACCTGGACGCCCAACCCCGCAACGATTCCAAGGACTTCGGCTTCCAGGGCACGCACCTCACCGTGGACACCGACAAGGATGTGACCTTGGTGCCCGCCGACGGCACCGCCCTCAGGGCCGACCGCAGGCTCGCCGGCCAGGCCGCGAAGGACGGCAACGCCGCCTGGACGCTGGAGGGCGAGACCCTCAAGCTGTCCGGCAAGTGCAGCGGCATCGTCCTCAACTGCAAGGCCCAGTACACCGTGCACGTCCCCAAGGGCGTGGCCGTGACCGTCCAGGGCAGCGGATCGGCCGGCATCACCGCCAAGGGCATCGACGGCAAGCTCGACGTGAAGACCGAGCAGGGCTCGGTGGACCTCGACGGCCTCGCCGCGCCGCTCACCGTCCGCACCGACAAGGGCAAGGTCGACGCGAGCGGCCTCTCCTGCGCCGACGTGGACGTCGCCAACGAGAACGGCAGCGTGAAGCTGACCTTCGTCAAGGCGCCCGACAGGATCAAGGCCGAGTCCGACACCGGCAGCATCACCGTGCGGGTCCCCGAGGACGGCACCCGCTACCACGTCGAGGCCAAGGCCGGCTCGTCCAACCCCCACGTGGAGGTCGGCGAGGACCCGAACTCCGCCCACGCCATCACCGTCGCCTCCAAGGTCGGCGTCGTCCGCGTCAACACGAAAGACTGAGCGATGGAACTCCAGATCACCGATCTGACCAAGGAGTACCGCGGCGGCAAGCGCGCGGTGGACTCCTTCTCGCTGACCCTGCGCCCCGGCGTGCTCGGCCTGCTCGGCTCCAACGGCGCCGGCAAGTCCAGCCTGATGCGGATCCTGGCCACCGTCACCAAGCCGACCTCCGGCCAGGTGTTCTGGAACGGCACCGACATCGCCGAGAACCCCGGTCCGCTGCGCCGCACCATCGGCTACCTGCCACAGGACTTCGGCGTCTACCCGCAGCTGACCGCCCGCGAGTTCCTCTCCTACCTGGCCTCGGCCAAGGGGCTGCAGGGCCGTTCCGCGAACGCCCGGATCGTCGAACTGCTCGACCTGGTCAACCTCTCCGGAGCCGCCAAGCAGCGGCTCGGTTCGATGTCCGGCGGCATGCGCCAGCGGGTCGGCATCGCCCAGGCGCTGCTCAACGACCCCCAGCTGCTGATCGTCGACGAGCCGACCGTCGGCCTCGACCCGGAGGAGCGGATGCGGTTCAGCAACCTGCTCACCGGCCTCGGCTCCGAGCGGATCGTGATCCTCTCCACCCACATCGTCTCCGACGTGGCGGCCACCGCCGACCGGATCGCCGTCATGGGCAAGGGCCGGCTGATCCACCACGGCACCCCGGAGGAGCTCCTGCGGCTCGCCGAGGGCTCGGTCTGGGAGCTCACCGTGGCCTCCGACCAGATCCCGGCCCTGCGCTCGCGGTTCGTCCTCGGCGGCACCACCCGCACCCCGCAGGGCGTCCGCGCCCGGGTGATCTCCCCGCACGCGCCCGCCCAGCACGCCGAGCCGGTCCCGCCGGGGCTCGACGACGCCTACCTGCTGCTGACCTCCGCCCCGGCTCCGGCCGTCCCGCAGGCGGTGGTGCGCTGATGGCGGGCACCGTCGCCGCGCTCGCCCTCGCCGACTTCCGGGAGCGCCGCCGCCGTCCCGCCTACCTGGTGGTCCTGCTCGGCACGCTCGCCCTGGGCCTGCTGGCCGCCCCGGTCGGCTCCTCGACCTGGCAGGTCTTCCAGATCAGCGGCTACCGGGGCCTGTACACCAGCGGCTACGTCGGCACCGTCACCGCGCTCGGCGGCGCCGTCTGGTTGGCGCTGGCCGGCTTCAACATCACCCGCGGCACCGTCCCCAAGGACGAGCGCAACGGCGTCGGCCAGATCCTCGCGGCCACGCCGATGACCCGGCCCTCGTACCTGTTCGGCAAGTTCTGCAGCAACCTGCTGGTGCTCGGCTCGATGCTGCTCGCCCTCGCGGTGACCGCGTTCGGCGTGCAGCTGGTCAAGGGCGAGTCGTACCACGTCGACGTCGTGCGCCTGCTGCTGCCCTTCGTCCTGATCACGCTCCCGCTGCTGGCCCTCGTCGCGGCCTGCGCGGTGCTCTTCGACACCCTGCCGGGCCTGCGCGGCGGCGTCGGCGCGCTGATCTGGTTCGTGGTCTGGCTGGTCGGCATCATGGCCTCGCAGGCCTCCGGCGCGTACGACCTGCTGAGCATGGAACGGATCAGCGAGTCGATGCGCCAGGCGATCTCGGCGGCCGGGCACCCGGCCGAGGCGGTGCGCTTCGGCGTCGGCCTCACCTCCGACGACAAGACCCCGGTCACCTTCGACTGGCAGGGCCTCGGTCTCGGCGATCCGGGCGGCGGCCTGCTGGCCAACGCCGCGCTGCTGGTGGCCGGTTCGCTGGTGGCCGCGCTGCTGTCGGTGCTCTGGTTCCGCCGCTTCGACCCGTCCGCCGCCATCGCCGCGGTCGGCGCGCTGGTCCCGGGCGCCAAGGGCGCGGCCGACCGGACCGGTGCCGAGCACGCCGACCGCGCCGAGGAGCCGGCCGCCGGCGCGGGCGCCTCCTTCGGCCTCGACCCGGCCCTGTTGACGGCGCCCCGGATGGGCTCGTCCTTCCTGCCCACACTGGCCGGCGAGGTGCGCGTCCTACTCCAGGGCATGCGCTGGTGGTGGCTGGGCACGCTGGCCCTGGCCGTGCTCGCCGCGTCCGTCCCGAGCGGGAACGTCCTCCACCCGGTGCTGCCGCTCACCGTGCTCTGGCCGGTGCTCATCTGGTCCCGGATGGGCAACCACGCCGGCGCCGGGAGCCTCGACGACCTGCTCGCCGCCTGCCCGGCCGCAGGCCGCCGGCTGCTGGCGGGCCTGCTCGCCGGGATCGCCGTGGCGCTGGCCGTCACCGCGGTGCCGATCGTCCGGCTGATCGCCTCCGGCGACACCGGCGCGGCGGTCGCCGCCCTGGTCGGCGCCCTGGTGGTGCCCGCCCTGGCGATGCTCTGCGGGATCGTCAGCCGCGGTCCCCGGCTGTTCCAGGCGCTCTACCCGCTGCTCTGGTACGCGATGTTCAACCGCATCCCGGAGGTCGACTTCCTCGGCGTGGCGGAGGGCAAGGGCCCGGGCACGGCCGCGGTGGCCGCCGCCGCGGTGCTACTGGCCGCCCTGGCTCTCGGCGTGGACTCCGTACGGCGCGCCAACCGCTGAACCACCGCCCTCCGGGGCAGGCCCGGCCGGCCCCGGCGCCAGGGCCTAGGCCCGAGCGGCGCCCGGCACCCCGTCCGGGCGCCGCTCCGACCGTCCCCGTCCAGCCGACCGCCCCGCCTGCCCCGCTCGCCCGCGACCTTCCGGCCTCCCGTTCCCTGATCGACCGTCCGACTCCACCGACCCGAAAGGCCGGCCCGTGCGGCTCCCCAGCCTCCGAGACCTCCTCGCCCACCCGGCCCCGGACCAGGCGTCCCCGGCGACGCCGGTGTCCACCCTGCCGCGCGCCGCCCGGGCCGCCCTGGCGGTCGGGTTCGGCGTGCTGTGGCTGCTGGACCTGGCCATGAGTCTGGACACCGCCGGACCGCTGCTGCCGCTCGCCGGGCTGGTCCCAGCAGCCCTGGTGCTGTTCGGCCCGCGCGGCCGGCCCGAACTACGCGCCGGGGCGGCCGCGCTCTGGTCGCTGGTCTGGTCCGCCGTGGGCTTCGTCCGCGGCACCGAGCAGGACTCCCCCGGGCTGATGGAGCTGCTCGCGCTCAGCCTCCTGCTGATCACCACCGCCCGGCACGTCCGCGCCCGCGCCGCCGTCCTCGGCACCTGCGCCGCCCTGGTGGTCGCCCTGCTGGGGCTCGCCGCACGGATCTCCCGCAGCGCCTCCGGGACGGTGCTGACCGTCGTGCTGCTGGCCGTCGTCGCCGGCGTCGCGATCGCCCTCGGCTGCTACCTGCGCGCGGCCGACACCCGCCGGCTCCGGGCCGTGGAACAGGTTCGCCGCGACGAACTGATCGACCTCGCCAACGACCTCAACGACTTCGTCGCCCACCACGTCACCGGCATCATCGTGCTGGCTCAGGCCGGCCGGGCGATCTGGCAGACCGCGCCGCAGGAAGTCGTCCCGATCTTCGACGACATCGAGCAGGCCGGCAGCGAATCCCTGGAGTCGATGCGGCAGTTGGTCGCCATGCTGCGCGAGGGCACCGACCTGGCCGCCGCCTCGCCGCTCTCGGGGCAGGGCATCGCGCACATACCCGTCATGGTGGAGTCCTTCCGCCGGGGCGGCGCCTCGGTGGACCTGCAACTGGACGAGGCCGCGCTCACCGCCCGGCTCGCCCCCGAGATCGTCACCACCGCGCACCGGGTGATCACCGAGGGCCTGAGCAACGTGCGCCGGCACGCCCCGGACGCCACCGGGGTCACCGTACGGATAGGCCTCGGCCCGTCCACCCTGGAGGCCACCGTGCGCAACGGACCGCCGCGCGGGGGAACGGCCCGCAGGGGTCTGCGGGTCCCCCACCTCGGACAGCAGGACCTCGGCCTCCTCGGGCTCCAGGAGCGCGTCCGGGCGGTCGGAGGAACGCTCACCGCGCGCCCGGACGATGCGGGAGGATGGGAGCTGACGGCCCTGCTCCCCGTGAGGAACACGGACCCCGGCACTCGGAGGATGCCGGCATGACCATCAAGGTGCTCGGCGAGGCCGCCGACGGCGCCACCTGCGTCGAACTCGCCCGCCGGCTGAGGCCCGACGTCTGCCTGGTCGACATCAGCATGCCCCGGCTGAACGGCCTGCAGGTCACCCGGCTGCTGGCCGGCCCCGGGGTGAGCGACCCGCTGCGGGTGGTCGTGGTCACCACCTTCGACCTGGACGAGTACGTCTACGGCGCGCTGCGCGGCGGCGCCCAGGGCTTCCTGCTCAAGGACAGCGGATCGACCCTGCTGATCGAGGCGGTCCGCGCGCCAACCAGGAGATCGGCGAGACGCTGGCCATCTCCCTCTCCGGACGGAGCTCGGCGAGTGGCTGCTCGCCCACCGCCCCGAACTACGCCGACTGACCCTGCGCCACGGCTCGCTGAGGCTCGTCGGCGCCGCAGTCGATGACGGTGACCGGCATTGTCGGGGTCTGCTTCAGCAGCTCGCGGATCGCGGGTTCGACCGCGTCGACCACCGAGCCCTTCAGCGGACGCTGGTACTTCGGCGGTCGATCCGAAGCCAGAGCCCGAGACACGGTGCCTCTGGAAATCCCCAGCTGCCGGGCCACCGCCCGGGCCGACAGCCCCTCAGCCCGGTGCAGTCGGCGAATTTCGGCCCAGTCCTCCACTTGGATCACCCTCTCTTCCTCCTGACTCCAGGGCATTGAAGTCAGGATGATCAAGAGATCGCAGGGTGCCCCTCTTTCGATCCGCCGTCCGTGGTCCTCGTTTCACCCGTTGGCGACAGCTATGCCGTGTGTCATCCCGAGCAGGTCAGCTGGTTCTCGCGGCGACCTACACCCCCAGACCGCCGCGAGAACCAACAGCGACACCGAACGCGATTCTCCGAACTCGGCCAGAAATCGCCCAAGCTCCATGACCCGTGCCGCTCTCACCCGATGGCTGTCTTGGTCGCCCCACCATGACTCGTCACACGCGGACGGCATCGGATCTTCACAGCAGCTCGGGTGAAGGCCTCATCGGTGGCCTTGCCCGACCACACAAACGCCTCACCAGGATTCAGCGCAGCCATCTTGTCCGCAGTCAGGGCGGAGAGCGCGGCATTCGCCTTCTGCAGATGCTTCAGCCACGCGGGCGAGGTGAACTTGTGCAGAACCATGTGGTTAGACAGTTCGATCAGTGAGATCGGTACGGAAGGCGGATCCTGGCTGGCCACGAGGATGGACATCCCCTTGTGCCGCATCTCACGGACACTGGAGACCAGGCCGTCCACGAGATCGGGGCTGCGAATGTACTTGTGCGCCTCGTCGAAGACGACCAGCTTGTTGAATGCCTGCCCCTCGTGGCGGGCATCAGCAAACAGCTGCATGAGGACGACAAAAAGCCCCAGCGCCTCGTCCTCGCCGATGTAGCCGTCGCGGAGATCGACGATGATCAGCCGGCCGGGTCGTACAAGGTCCTGCAGCCGAGCGTTGTCGTCGATGTACTCAGCAGCCAGCTCCAACCGGTCATACGCCAGTTGCTTGAGCGAGTCGGACAGGGAGGACTGTTCCACCCCAAACCGGATCGCGTCCAGCGTCAGGTTGTCGCGGCTGGTCTTCATGATTCTTCCGAGCTGGCGGATGTAGAGCGCCTGGTTGCCGACGGCTCCCATCAGGAACCGCCAGTGGGCCGCCTTCAGTTCGGAGGACGAGAACTTCAGCGGCCGTACGTCCAGATCCGGAAAGTCGCCCTTCCGGGCCCCCACCATGTCGGCGGGAGCCAACAGCAGGACGTCGGACAGCGCCGCGGGTTCGGCTCCGTAGCGTTCCCGGAGTACAGCTAGTTGGTCTCGTTCACTGTTGGGGCGGGTCATGCTGGTGAACTCAGGTGCGTAGCCCTCGGTGTCGCTGTAATGGAAGACGATGCTGGCCAGGGGATGGGAAAGCTGGTTGACGCCGGGGGCGGGCAGGCTCGCCATCTCCAGGATCGACCCGAGCGTGTAGCTCTTGCCCCCGCCCTGTACACCGAACAGGCTAATGGTGTGGGTCTCGTTGAGGTCCAGGGCGATCTTCCGCCCCGCACACAGGCCAAGCAGACCGTATTGGCTGGTCGGCTTCGAGACCCCGAGGAAGACATCGGGGTCCGGTGAGCTGTCCGCCAGCTCCGCCGCTTCTACCTGGTCGGGCACGGCCGGTTCCGTTGCGGATGCCTCTGGTTCCGTGCCCGGCACAGAACCCTCGGCCTCGATCGTGTTGACAGCATCCCCGCCCCCAGTGACAGGCGCATCCGACGAACGCGTGGGCCCGTTTCCCTGAGCGGAGATCTCGGGAATCAGTTCTGGCGGCCCCCCAGGCGCCTCCGCCTTAGCCATATCTGCTCGATCAGCCGTCGCCGGTGGTACATCGTCGTCCAGCACCGCGCTGAGCCTGGCTGGCTCCTGCGGCAGTTCGCGACCGCGCGCACGGGGGCGCAGGCTCCGAGTGGTCTCACCACGGCCGATTCCCGCCAGGTCTGCCTCCGCCAGCAGATGTGGCGCGCTGCGCACCGCCCCGCCGAGATAATCGGTCTCCACGGCATCGAGCAGTTCGGTCACCTGCCGACGGCCGATCCGATGGAAGGTGATGCCGCCATCGGTCTCGACGTCCGTACCGTCACCGCTCAGGTCGAAGATGAGACCGGTGCCAGCGAACTCGAGCGTGTAACCGTGGTCGAGGTGATCGAGGAGCCAACGCGCCTCGTCATACCCCTTCTCATCGAAGAGGCCATACCGGTTGGCACGCGCAAGGTAGTGCCCTAGCAACGAACGGAGTGTGAGGTTCTGCAGAGGACGGTCGGGGCGCTCGACGAGCGGGTCGAACTGGGTAGTCAGGATCTCCCTGCTGTTGTTGATCTGTTGGCTGATCTCCTTTTTCGTGGCGTCGTAGCCGCCTAGACCACCGACTCCAGTGAAGCACTTGACCTCGATCAGCCGGCAGACGATGGCCCCGCGTTCGGCATCCAAGTCGAACAATGCCAGATCCGTCCGATGCAGCCGAACGGCACCCTCGCCGTTGCTGATACGACGCTGTGACTCACCGTAGAGGTCGGTGTGCGCGTCCATAGGAATCAGCACCTGGTTGTAGAGGGCACCCTGGTACCCCAGGTACAGCCTGGCGAGAGCGAGCCCAAGGACCTCCATGCGGCTGCTGCTCCCGATCGCGGCTAGCTTGAATGCGAAGCTGCCCGAGAGCTCTCTAAGCTGGTCGAAGAACGTCCTCACGTGGCGGGGCTCGAGCTTCAGGTGCCGGTCGTCAAGGACGGGTCCGACCATTGCGCGCAACTCGTCGACGGACCGCGACGAGACCACGATGTGATGGCCCATGCCGGTCTGTGCGGTCGCCGAATAGTCAATGACGTACTCAGGCCGGTCGGCCCGGCCGTGGTCGAAGTACTCCACTCCTAGAGTCCGGTCCACCGTGATAACCCAGTCACTGGCCTGGTGCACATCGTGCAGAAGGGCCTTGTCCGTGGCCGAGAGGCGCAGCGTTATCTGCGGTAGCTGCCCGGGACGTGGTTCCCCGGATGTCATGGCCACCACGGCGACCGACAGCGCTTCCGGCAATGCTGCCATCAAGTCCCCCGTCTCTTCGGCTCCGGGCACGGGGTCCGTGGCGCCGTGCCGGGGTTGGCGGCTCCAGGACACGAACTCCTCGTCCTCGGCGTAGTAGCTGGTCAGTTCTTGCACCAAACCATGTACCGCCGCCCGGCCCGAGGTGCGCGCGCCAGCCGCGATGTCGAACTGCTCGCCGCCGAAAGGATCGAACAGGATGGTTAGGTGGGCCGGGAAGTCGGTCGCGCGGGTCCGGAGGTCAGCCGCGTCACGCACCACGACGGCGAGCTTCGGCCGCAGCGGGTCCCCGGGCGTGCCGAAGGCCTCGGTGGCGGCGGTGCGCGGTCCAGACCCCGGTGAGAACAGGTCGGTGAGCGCTTCGCCGACCCACGGCTCCCGGGGATGGTCGGTAAAGAGGTGGATCGTGTAGCGCAGATGAGAGAGATGTCTGCGGCTCTGGAGTTCGGTCAGCATCGACACCAGCACCTCGCCCCGACCGACGCCGAGAGCGTTGATGACGAGGCTGTCCACATAGGGGTGCAGGCGGATATAGCGCTCGACGCGATCCCCGAGATCGGCGCCGGTGACCACACCGGAGGTGGTGGAGCTGTCGCTCACGCCCAAGGCAGAGGCCAACCGAGACACTGTTCCCCTGGGGTCGGCGGTCTCGCTGGGCAGGCAGACCTGCCAATAGTCGGTTAGCTGTCCTGCGGCAAAGGCCAGTTCACCCGTCGTATGCGGGACGACGAGCGGGAACCCCAGCGGGGCGAGCCGCTCAACGAGACTGTGCAGGGTCTCCATCACCCGGCTCTTGTCCTGCCCCTCGGTGCGGTCGAGCCAGTGGTCGGCCAGCGCCGCCTGCCCGCACCACCACAGCACCCGCAACGGATGGGTGGGAGCGATCAGCACGATCCGGCGATACTCGCCCAGCACGTCGGCCAGTTCCACCGGCACCGTGTCGGTACGCAGAAGCCACGTGAGTTCGGTCCGGTCCCGCTCGACGGTACCGCCCCGGGCATTCTCCAGCCCGCGCACACACCGGGTGACCGCTCTCAGGTACGCCTCCGCGCAGGCCTCCGCCTCCTTGCGGATGTCGCGAGGGTCGGTGCCTTCCAGGACCAGCGGCACGGAGCCGTCCGTGTCGGCGCGCACCGCGGCGAACAGCGCAGCACGGGCCTGAAGGTATCCGTCAAGTTCACTGCCGTCGACTGGGGTCACGACGAATGGCTCGTCGTCGCTGAGCTGCCACCGTCCTGAGGCGTCGACGTTCAGCCGGGGACCTTCGAGTGCGTGCGGTCTGGCCAGCATCCGCTCTTCGGCCTCGGCGAGCGGAATGGGCAGATCGACGGTGATCAGCCCCGCAGGCCCGAAGCCCGCCCGCAGCGGCCAGGTCTTAGCCGTTCGCGCCGCCCAGCCCACGGTACGGCACGACACCCGCCACGGGTCGCGTCCCTCGGCACGTGCGGTGAAGCGCAGCCGGTTGATCGCCTGGGCGAGCCCGGAGGCGTGCTGGGAACGCTGGACGGGAGGGTCGTCGAACTCGCCGTCGGGGACGACGTAGAACCGGTCGCTCTCATGGGGCCGGTGCGCGCCCTCGGCGCCGGCCACGCGCATGGGATCGCCATTGCGGTCGAGCGGGGTGACCCGGACGAAGTGCCAACCTTCTTCCCAATCGGCCTTGCGGCCCTTTTTTAGTTTGATCGTCGCGCGATAGACCGTCTTGGCGGTCTTGGCCACTGCAACCGTGGTGGTGAAACCGGTCGGGCTGACCGTGGTAGCGCCGCTGTCCTCGCCGGTCTCACTCTCTGAGAGAATCTGGACCGAGAACCGCGCGAGGCCCGTGACGTGACGGGAATCCGGGTCAACGGTGAAGGAGACGGGAAGCGAGGTGAGCCCCCCCGGCAGCAGATACTGCCCACCGAAGAGCCTTTCCAGCGGGGGGTGATTGCGCAGGTCGTCCTCGTTCTGGCCGGCCTTGGGCAGGACGGTCAGCTCGTGCACCTCGATGCCGACGCGCTCATCGCCGAGCGCGTTTTCCTGGGGCCAGTGGTGGAAGGCGAGCGGCCAGTTGTCCGGGTCCACGGCGATCGCCCGGCACCAGCGGGACGGTGTGTCGAGGCCGGTACGCGAGGCGAACCGCACCAGTCGGCTCAGGAATTCCTGCGCCGCTGGGGAGTTCTGGGGCAGCCCGAGGCTCAGGACCCGCTGGCGATCGGTGGTCGTTGCCTCGGTGAGCTTTGCGACGGTCCTGCGGTTGCGGTCTGCTTTGCGGCCCACCAGGGTCGGATCCTGGTAGAGGCCGAAATCGGGGATCAGCCCGAGCAGGTGAATGGCGGCACCGGCCGCCTCGCGGTCGTGGTCGTTCTCCCGCAGCGTCAGCAGGTAGCGCACGGCCGCCCGGTCGTCCGCGGCGGGGCCGCCTTCCGCCGCATGCCTCTCCAGCAGTTCGGTGACGGCCGGACGCAGCTTCTCGGGCAACTCCCGCAGGAGCGAGGCCTTGAGCTTCGCGTGCACGTCGTCCAAGGACAGCTGCTCGAAGGTGGCGATGCCGAAGGAGTCCTCGGCACTGGCCCGGGTGCCGGGCGGTACGAAGACGAGCAGCGGCGGGCGCAGCCCGCCTTCTGTGTCCCGGTTGCGCAGTTCGACGAGTTTGGTGCTGGTCACCGCGACATCGGTGGGGATCCTCCCGTCGACCTCGCCCAACACGAACGCCTGGGCGTCGGGCACCAGGGTCCGCAAGCCACGCACCAGCCGCGCGGCGAGGTCGCTGTCCAGATCCCCCAGCCGCATGCAGTGCCCGGCCTCCCTGCCGCGCAGCACGCCTGCCAGTCGTGGCAGCAGGACATGTTCCAAGGCGTCCCGCCATTGCGACTCGGTGAGCTCGGTCAGTCCACGTGGCACCTCGGTCACCTCCCGCCCGTCGTAACTGTGCCGTCCACCGCGATGGCGAACCTGGGCGTTATCACCTGGGTGAGGTACGCGTCGGACAGATCGCGGTAGAAGCCGATCTCCCGCATCCGGGTGGTGAACGCCTCGGCGTTCGCCCGCAGCGCCGCCTGCTCCTCGAACCCAGCAGCGGGAAAGCCGTCGTCGGCCGGCAGCCGGTCGACGTGGAGTCCGTAGCGGGTGCGCAGCGTATCCATGAACTCGTCCAGCCTCAACTGCTTGGTGTGGTAGAGGAACCTCGATCTCGTGCCGCGGGGATTGGGCCGCAACAGCGCGATCTGGACCAGGACTTCCAAGAGCGCGCTGTCCATGACGAAGCGGCGCCTGCCTCGATGGGGCTGGGTGATGACCGCGCCGGGGCGGTTCTTCAGCAGCAGCGAGTCGATCGCCTCGACGATGTAGTCGTAGTGGTACTTGCCCCGGTACGCCATGATCAGCTCGATGTACTGCTCGAAGGCACCGAGCCTCATCCCGGCGCCCAGCAGGGGCCGTACGCCCTCGGGCTGCTCGTCGATCGGGGTCTCGTCGAGCAATGTGTCCATGCGGGCCGCGAAGAACCGCTCGCGCCGGTCCCCATAGTCCTCGCCGGCGTACCGCAGCAGTTCAGCAACGGAGAAGAATCCGCGGGACGGCTTGGTGATCTCCTTGCTATCGGCCAGGTGATCGGCGAACTCGCCCAGCTTGCGCACCACGTACCCGGCCCGCACGAAACTTGGGATGCGCCGCAACCAAACGTCAGCGCTGTGTTCAGCGAGGGCGGCGACGGGGGTGCCGGGCATACCCGCTGCGTCGACCAGCATTCCTACGGGGAAGGGACAGGTGCCCAGGCCGCCGCCCGGACCTCCCGCGCCCGACGGGCAATTATCGGGACCGCAGGTCGGCTCGGCGGCCGAGCGGGCGACGATGGCCGGCAGTAGCTTCATCGCCTTGAGCTGGCCCAGGGCCAGATGGAACGCAAAGAGGATCTTCAGATACTCAACCATGACGATCCGGGGCAGCAGGTCCTTCAGGGAGAGCAGCCGCAGCACGTCGTCGGCGAGCAGGTCGGACTGTCCCACGCACAACGGAGGAGCCGAGTACCAACCCTTGACGCTCGTTGGGGAGTCCTGCTTCACCTGGCTGTTGAGGTGGAGTACGGCCTGGGTCTCGATGTCGACGCTGGTGCCGGGTAGTTGGGTGCCCAGGGCGGGGTCGAGGCCGGTGAAGAAGAACGCGCGGATCCGCTCCAGGGCCAGTTCGCCGCGCTGGCCCCGTGCATGTCGCAGCATCTCGTAGAGCTGGGCGTCGGCTCCGTAGGCACGGGAGTGGTTGTAGTTACGGAACTTGTATGTCAGTCCGTGCAGTGGGCGCAGACCCGCGACGGCCTGGTTGGGTTTGCCCCGGTTGACCATGTCCAGGAGCTGGGTCTCGATCCAGCGCTGAGCGATGTCCGGGGAACCTCGGAAACCCTGGAACTTTCCCGAGTGCTCCTCAGCGAGGAACTCCTCCACGAACTCGTCCGCCAGTGCCCTGCCCCTCGCGAGCTTGCTGGTCTGCCCGTTGTGGTTGACCCTCATTAGGAATCCGGTCAGCACCCGGTCCATCTCGACCCGCTTGAAGTCCAGGTAGGACACGCCCAGGTGCCGGAACTCACTGTCCCGCTTACGCAACGCCATCATTCCCCCCTCGTCGCCACGGTGCCGAGCTGCTCACCCTCGGGCCTCAGCCGAAGCGTTCCGTCCGGGAGTCGGGTGATGCGGTGCGGCGCGTTGCCCGGCGCGGTCAGAAGGACCTCCTGGTAGGAGGTGGCCGACAGCGCGTTCTTAAACACGGCCAACGCCAGATTCTGCCCCTGACGGTCCTCGACGCCCGGCCGGTGGCCGGAATGCAATCGGTCGAGGAGTTCGTACAGGTCGAGGCGGACTACCAGCTCAGCGCGGTGCTCGGCGGACCCGTCCGGTGTCCGCCCCCTGTAGCGGACGACGATCTCGCGAGGGCTGGTCTCCACGTAGTCGGAGGCCGCGGGCTTGCCCACTTCGATGGTGAAGCGGTCGGCGCGGAATAGTCGGTGGCTGCGAACCGTCCCGCCGGGCACGGACCTGACCTGGAGCGCCAGGGCGCGGTCACCGTCGTACAGGGCACCAGGCAGCCCTTCACCCCGGTTGACGGCTTCGATGATCCGGCCCAGTTCGTCCCAGACCGGTACAGTGCCGGCGAGCAGGTCCAGGAACCTGTCTCCCGCGCGATAAGTGAGCAGGGACTTCCAGCGCTCGCTGTCCAAGCTCTCGAAGAAGAAGCGGCGACGGGCGGCGGCGAGGTAGGCGCGGTGCGTGACGGCTTCCGCCCGGTCGGCCGATGGGGTGCGAGGCAGCGCGCCGAACTGTTTGGCGAGCAGCTCCGCGTCATGATTGCCCCGCTGATCCACGGAGATCAGGCTGTGTCCGCCATCCGGGCCTGTGTAGTCCAGCTTGCGATCGAGCTGCGGATCGGCCACGGACGCCACGTCCAGCTCTCGCAACTGTGCCAGGAGGCGGTCCCGTTCGTGCTCCCCACCTGTGTGCAGGCCCGCCCAGCTGGTGAAGTAGAAGCTGTCGAGTCGCGCTTGGATGCTGTCCGGCCGCTGGTAGAGCTCGTGGATCTGAGCACAGTCCCGGCCGGAGGTGAGCATATAGGCGAGAGCAGAGCGCAGATCGCGCAGCGTAATGTGGAGCCGTCCACGCAGATGGGTCATCCGGTACAGGGTGGCGAGCCGCTCTACGACGATGGGGCCAGCTGTCGGGTGGGCGAAGGTCTGCGCATTGTGCCGGGCGTAACAGCGGGGTGCCAGGTCGCAGGAAGCACAACCGCTCCAGTATCTCGGTTCGGTCAGCGTCTGCACCATGCGGTGCAGGATGGAGCCCCCGGTGCCCGCCGGGTCAGCGACGACGTCACGGGCATTGAGGTTGACGACGGCAACGCCGTGATCGGTCGTGCCGTTCGCCAGCCCCTGCCGAACGGTGCGCGCGAGAAGCGGGTACCGGCCGGCTTGCACGGTGATGAAATCGGTCAGGCGCCCTTCGTTGATGGCGATGAGTCGCGTCTGGCCCTGCGGCCAAGCATCGGCATCTTCTCCCTGGAAGGGCGCGAGAAAGGCATCGAGTACGGCGTCGTTGTCCTGGTCCCCTTCATCCTGGCTGCCGTCGTGGTTGGTATAGAAGACACGTCCCCGGTAGACGAAGTCGTCACCGTTGGCGTGCTTCTCACCCCGCGCGGCACCGCGCTTGACGGCCTCGACGGACAACCGCTCCAGGAACGCCGTCTTCCCGTCACCGGCGTTGCCCGTGATGACGACCAGCCGGTGGATGCCGCCCAGGACGTCGTCGAGCAGAGCGGTGTCTAGGGCGGTGGCCACGTACAGGGGAAACTCTGCAGGGTCGAGCCCTCGCGTCCCCGCGTTAGTGCGGGAGTTCTGGCTGTAGAGCGTCTGGAGATGTCCGACGAAGGCGTTGGTTCCGTCCCGCCCGGCATCCTCCGTACAGACCGGCTCGGGCTGCTCGTCCTCCGCACCGCCCCGAGTCCGGCGTACCTCCCCTATGTTCCGCACGGCCGCGAGGAAGGCCTCCGCGTCCGGGAAGCGGTCAGCGCGGCGCGGCGCGATAGACCGCAGCAGCACGTCGGCGAACGAACGGCTCAGATCGCCCAGGCCACTGATCTTCCTTGGGTCCAGCGCGTCACCATCCTTCGGTGGCTGCGCTAGACCGGGCCAGGGATAGGTGCCGGTCAACGCCATGTAGGCGGTGACGCCGAGCCCGTACAGGTCCAGGTCGGCGAGTTCCGCCCGTGTGGGGCGCTGCCGCAGCACCGCGTCCGGAGCCTGGTAGCGGAGAGAGCCCAGGGTGGGCGTAAGCGTGGAATCGACGGAGACCGCCGCATTGAAGTCCAGAAGTTTGGTGCCGTCCGCTGTCCACAACAGGTTGCTGGGCTTGATGTCGCAGTGGTAGACGCCGTTGTAGTGGAGATGGCCCAGCCCGGCCAGGCAGTCCTCCAACAGGCGTACGACATCGGCGGCGCCCAAGCGCTGCTCTCGCGCGGCCGAGGCCTGGAGGTCCTGTCCCTCCGCGAACTCCATTCGCAGATAGGGGAGTCCGCCCTTGGGTAGCCAATCGGCGTCGATGACGCGCACAAGGTTCGGATGCGGGGGCAGTTGGCGCAGGATCCGGTACTCGCCCTTGAGTCGGACCCCGACCGATTCCGGGTCACTGGTGATGATCTTCAGGACCTCATCGGTGTCGTCGAGGGTGTTGAACACCTGGTAGACGACGCCGAACTTGCCCTGCCCGAGCTTCCTGCGGACGTGGAACTTCTCGGTGAGCCGGAAGCCGTCAGGCAGGTTTCGGTAGCTGTACGGGTTCTCCCATTCGAAGGGCTCGTCGGGTGACCCACCGCCCCCCACACCCCCGCCAGAGCCACCCGCGCCACTGCCCGAGCGGACAGGACCGACCCGGGACAGCCGCTCCAGCTCGGCGATCGCGTCACGGGCGGTCGGCCGGCGTGCCGGATCAGCGGCCAGCATCCGCCGGATTACTCCCCTGGTCTCCGGGCTGATCCCAGCCGAGTCCAGACTGTCCACCAGTCGCGACCCGCCGGTCACAGAGGGCAGTTCCCCGGTGTACAGCTCGTGGAAGAGCACCCCAGCGGCGAAGATGTCGGAGGCGGCCGAGAACCGTCCGGGCTCATCCACGCACTCGGGTGCGAGGTATGTAGCCTCGGCATGCTCGTACGCGTCCATGGCTACGGTCCCGGCCCGTTGCTGCCCGGTGTGCGCATAGTCGAAGCCGGTGAGCATCGCAGTGCCATTGCGGGCGACCAGGACCGTGTCCGGGCTGAGATGGCGGTGCACCACCCGGTACGCGTGGGCAAGCGCGAGCCCGGCCAGCACACCGGACACGATGCGGCGCCTGGCGTCCGCCCCGAGCGCGACGGAACCTTCCACCATCTGCACGCGCAAGGCCTCGGCCTGCACATCCTTGAGGACGACAAAATATCCGGTCTCGTCCTCAAGCGGCAGTACCTGGACGCACGGAACGATGTGCGGGTTCGGCGGCAGCTTGTTCAGCGCCTGGAGGGGGTTGCCGATCCGCTCCCTCTCGCGGGTGTGCTCCGCCTCGGGTAGCAGCGGGTCCACGGTGTGCACCTGGATGAGGTAAGTCCCGGAGTTCGGCTGATCCGGCTGCACCGCACGGTACACGGACACCCGGTCCTCGGCGCTGGCCTCCATGCCGGCCTCCGGCTCGGGGTCCGCCTCGACGAGGGTCTCGACGGCCTCATAAATCCCGAACCTGCGCCGTCCGGAGGGGGCCCGTGACACTGCATTCAGCGCGCGGGCGATCTCGTCGTGCAGGCTGGTAATCGGCATCTCCGGCATGTTCGGCTCGAGCCGGGAGGGCCGGTGGGTGGAGAGGAAGGAAACCAGGTCCTTCAACAGGACGGTGTTCTTCTCGTCCTTCCCATCGTGGTCGACGAACAGCGCGTCGTCGTACGGAAGGATCACCAGCTCTTCGCACCACACCGAGCCGATCAGCGGTGAGAGGTGCGACTGCCGCAGCAGGTTCCCGATGGTTTTGGCATGCCCGCGGAGCTTCTTGACAGGGCTCGGAAAAGGCTGTCGCCCCTGCGGGTACCACTTCTTGCCCCACACCTCGATGCGCCCGTGGGTGCCCTTGGTGTCGGCGATGTAGCAGGCCCGGTCGGTGATGATCGCGAGATCGACCTCGAAGCACTGGCGGCCCCGGTAGATCTCGAAGTTGGAGATCACGGTCCAGTCGTCGGGGGTGTGGTCGCGGAGGTGGCGCAACACCATGCGCTCGGCGTCGTTGACGGGGTCACCGACCTTGATGATTCGCGCCACGAGTACCAGGCCCCCATCCGTTCCAGTCGCGTGCGGATCATTGTGACGTGTGCCGCACTGCGATGTGCCGGGTTCACTGTAGTACCGCATGACGTCAGCTCTCTCTTGGTTACGCTGGCTGCCGGTCAGGCGGTCATCGGGAGGGCACATGTCGCATTCGTTCCATATCCGCAACCTGAAGAAGCGGATCAGCGAGCGCTTCGACACTCTTATCGACATGTCGGACGAGCCTTGGGCCTCCGAGAAGAAGAGGAACGAGAAGTTCCTCAGTCGAGGGGTGGCAGCCCTCGCCATCAAGCGTGAGACCGGCTGTGCGGACCGGGACGCAGCCCTGTCCATCATCGACGGCCGTGACGACTGGGGGATCGACGCGATCGCGGTGGAACTGCCCGCCTCGGGCCAGAGCGGCCGCCCGCACATCACACTGGCCCAGGCGAAATGGAGTGACAACGCCACGGCCGGGTTCGGGCAGAGTGAGGTGGACCGTCTCTTCCGTGGTCTCGACTACCTACTGAACCTGGAGTTCAATCGGTTCAACAATCGCATCGAGCATCACGTCGAGGCACTCGACAAAGCCTTGGACAGCGGCTCTCCCAAGATCACGTTGTTGCTGGCCCTGGTGACAGACACCGAACTGCATCCGGACATCAGAGCGTTGCTCGACTCCGAGGTCAAGAAGCGCAACTGGGCCGAGGACATGGTGGAGTGGCGTGTTCTCGACCTCCGCGGCCTGTACCAGGAGATCCTCGGCGAGCATGCCGACCGAAAGATCGAACTGGAGGCATGGGTTGAAGGCGTCGGCCGGGAGGAAAACCCTTTCACCGCGTACTACGGCACGCTCTCTGCGGCTGATGTCGCCGAGTGGTACGAGACCCACGACCGACATCTTTTCGCCCGCAACATCCGCGACTCACTCGACACGGACGTCAACGACAAGATCCGCGCCACCCTCCTTCAGGAGCCCGAGAACTTCTGGTACTTCAGCAACGGAATCACCCTGCTGTGCGACCGGATCCGCAAGAAGGGCAAGGGCTCGTTCTCCCCGGGGTCGGGCGCCGGATTCGTCCTGGAGGGGGCGAGTGTCGTCAACGGCGCGCAGACCGTCAGCGCCATGCACCGCGCGATGCAGCGGAACCCGACGCCGGCGAGCCGTGGTCGCGTACTCGTCCGGATCATCTCGCTGGAGAACTGTCCTGAGGGATTCGGCGACCAGGTCACGCTCAACACCAACACGCAGAATCCCATCGAGGAGCGGGACTGGAAGTCCCGTGACCCGATCCAGACCGGCCTGCGGGACGACTTCTCGCTGTCGCTCGGCCGAACCTATGTGCTGAAGCGCGGCGAGTCGGAGCCCGCGCGGGAAAGCGGCTGCACCATGACCGAAGCGGCTATAGCCCTCGCCGCGACCCATCGTTCACCGGAGCTCGGGGCGAAGGCCAAGCGGGACCCGTCACTCCTCTGGGAGAAGGCGAACTATCAGGAACTCTTCGGGAACGCGCTCAACACGGCACCGAGCGCCCATCAAGTGTGGCGCTGCATCCAACTCGTCCGTGCGGTGGCAGAAACGCTCACCGAACAGAGCGAAAACCTGTTCGGCAGGGCCGCCAGCACCGCCAGCAATGGCGACCTGCTGATCAGTCACATCGTCTTCCAGAACCTGAACAGCGACGGTCTCGACAACGAGGACAAGGACTGGAACTCCGAGCTTGCGAAGGTGCCGGACCTCGTCGAGCAGGCGCTCGGCTGGCTGGTGGACACGATCGATAAGGCGTACGGCCGCAATAGCCAGATCTTGACCAGCATGCGTACCCCGGAACGCGTCCGCGTGCTCTCACGCCGTGTCCTGAGCGCCATGGCCGCGGGAACCTCCGCACCGGACAACGCCGACTACCGCGTGGAGGAGCAGGTCCGGGACAAGCCGGCCCGATCGACCAGCGCTGTGCGCCTCATCGTCAAGGCCGGACGGATCCCGGTCGGTACGACCCTCGAATTCCGCCCGGTGACCCGGCCCGACCGGCAGGGACTGTCCCGATGGCTCGCGGAGAACCCCGACCGGGCCCGCGCGACCTGGGGCCCCAGCATGTCCAAGCCGCTGATCTGGTCCTTCGACGGCGAGTCGTACGCGCCAAGCACACTGGTGCGAAAGATGCGCAAGGAGGCCATGGACAACAACCAGCAGGTCCAGGGCACCCTGTACTGGCACATCCCGGGCGAGGGCTCCCTGGTCGACCTGGCGGCGGAACTGCGGGCCGAAGACGAGTTCGAGGCGGAGGGCTGACCTTGAGCAGGGCTGAGCACCTTGACCGATCCGTACGCTCAGCCCTGCTCGAACGCACTGTGAGCGCGGAACCCCCTGCGTCGAAGCCACCGATGCCGGATTCGTCACCTTACACGGAACAGAACTGACCACGGCTCAAGATGCGCCGTGCTCCAAAACCTCCTGCTCCAACAGCTTCAGCGCCCTGTCTTCCTTCTGGTCAGCCTCATCTCGCTTCCGGTAGGCGCTGCGGACCGTTTCTGCGATGCGCTCCCGGTCAGGTTCAGCCAGAATAGGAACGGGGATCTGGTTACGCAACACTTCGTGGATATCCTGCTGCTTCCCACCGGTTGACAGGGAACGCAGGATGCGGAACATCGCCTCGGAGCGAAAGAAAGCAAAGAGGTAGGCACCCGGAATGTCGGGGTCACCGCTTCTGATCCGGAGGAAGTGTTCCGAGTACGCATACGAAAGCCACGCCCCAGTGACAAAAATTGGCCGACAGAACACCTCGTTCTCGCCTAGCGTCCCTTGAGAGGCAACGAGAATCGTCTCATCCTTGGCCAGCACCTCACGTGATGTCTTGGCCTTGCTGATCCACCGTCCTTCTGGCCGCAGCCAAAATGCCTGCCGCTGCCCAACAAGCTGATAGCTGTAGCGAGGATCTTCGGCTCCATCCACACGCATGAAGCGCAGGCCCCGACTGAGCTGCCCGCCAACGCAGATCTCACCAAGCGCACGATGATCCACGTCACGCAAGGCATCCAAGATGCGGCGGGCCTTCGGCTGGTAGTTCAAGGCCCGAAGAGTGAAAGGCGTGAGCTTCCGCTGCTCGAATCCAAGATCCCGAGGTTGGTCATGCCATCTCAAGTCGATCAGTTCCTCAAGCCCTGCCGTCCTGAAAAGATCATCGGTCGCCCCGACCACACCCGCCTGGAAATCCGCACGGAGTTTCGCCGCCTCCTCGACCAGTTCGTGGATCTCCTCCTCCAGCGCCGGATCAAAGCGTGGAATCGGAAGTCCCGAGATATGGTGCGGCTCGATATGCTGAATGATCGCGCCATACGCCTGACTGGCAACGATAGGAACCCCAAACCGGCTACGCAGGAATGTGTTGAGGTACCCCGAGGGGACTTTCCGTGCATCCGGCTGCACCTTCATGACGTGCTGGGAAGACCAAATACCGGCCATGTCCTGTCGCACGTAGGCCATCCGGCCGATCGTCCCTGAGCAGGAGATCAAGGTCGTCCCTGGTTCGACCCGCAGGTAGGGAAACTTCTTCGCGACTTTGCTGTAGCTCAGCAACGGCAAATGCGTGAAGTCCGCTTCCATCATGTCCGTGCTACCAAGGAACGGAACCGCGTGCGCGGGATCTGTCACGTACACCCGGCTGAACTTCGGCCCGTTGAAGATACCTCCATCGTGCCCTGCAGTGACGTCACCCAGCCGATCCTTTGCAACCGGCAACCGCTCCAACAACTTCCGAGCCTCGAACGCTCCAGACAGGTACGGCGCCGCGTCCAGCCGAAGCCCCTGCTCCCGCAGCCACTCCAGCCGTACCGGGTTGTCCTTGGACGCGATCTTCACTGCCCGTACTCCGTCGTCGTGGTCGTCATGAATGTGGTCGTGCTCCCTGACGGCGGAAACCAGCCCTTGAGGGTCTCCGTCAGTTGTCTGAACGCCGCGTCCCTGCAACCCCGTACAGACGGAACATGCTCCGCGAAACGGCGGAAGATTCCGTTGTTCTTAGGGGCTGTGTACTTCAGCCTGTGCAGGTAATCGACCGCCCCCTTCGGATCGTCGGGCTTGTCCTTGCCGGGGGTCCACAGCCCGGCGTCCTCCAGAACCTGACGCGGCGTACGCTCGTCCCCCTTGCTCGGCCTCCACACGAGGGCCTTCTTGATCGTCTCAGTGTGGTCAGACCAGAACCAGTTCTCCAGCTCAGGATCGATTACGACTACCGCGTACTGCGGCCAGAAGCCCTCCAGCTGATCACCGATCCGCTTGCGGATCTCTTCGACGGGTGGCGCACCCTGATACGCGTGGTCCATCACTACGACCGCACGCTCGTACTCACCCCGCCATGATTGCAACAGTGCACCAGCCCGTACAGGGAGTTCGGAGTCCTTGTTGTCGCTGACCTTGATGTCTCGCCGGCTATCAAAGACGAACGGACCGCAGTCCAGCTTATGGTGGAAGTCCTTGCGGTCCAGGAACGCACCGATCATGGCCTTCATTCCCTGGTCGGCGACGTAGAAGACGACATCACGTTTGCCAGACTCGGCCAAGGGCGCCGTCATCTGCCGGGGTACCGGGGCGGTGGCTCCCCCTCCACGCCCGGTCCGCCGGGCAGCCCCCTTACTCACTCGAACACCCCCGTCGCGAACAACGTCCCCAGGTCAAGATCTCCCCGCCAGTCGGCCAACCGAGGGTGTCGGTCGCCGCGCACGACGGTTACGGCCCCAGTGTCATAGTCGACACGTGTGGCGAGCACGTCCGACAGCTCGACGTTGGCCAGGACCAGTGGGGACTGGGTAGCGACCAATACTTGGCAGTCCCGTACGGCTTGAAGCGCCTGCATGACGATCTCAATGGCCTGCGGGTAGATACCGTTCTCCGGTTCCTCCGTGACGAGCAGGGCTGGGGGGTCCGGCATAAAGGCGATCAGGGTCAGGGCGAAGACGCGAAGCGTGCCGTCGGACAGGCCCGAGGAGGTGACCTCGTGGCCGCCCGCGTACGTCACGCGGAAGTAGGCGTGGTGATCGTCAGGGCGTTCCGCCACGTCGATGTCCTGGACTTGCGGCAGGGCGATTTGGACCAGGTCCACCCAGGCGTCGTACAGCTCCTTGTCATCGCCCTTGAGACGCAGGGCCAGCCAGGGAGTGTTACGGCCGACGGGATCGAGCTGGGGTGTCCGGCCTGCAGGCGGGGCGGCTTGGCGCAGGGCGGCCCAGTCAGGGCCGTAGGAGAGCGTTCCCTCCCGCAAAAGGGAACGCAACCAAAGGGCTGCCGGGAAGTGCGCCTCGTCGAACGGGACCGTGTTCAGCGCGAGCCGACTGTGTGGGCTCTGCCAGGTCAGCGGAGGTTGCCCCCCGGTCTCGGAAGTGAAACGCGCCACCGGCCCCCCGGTGCGGGCGATCACCGGACGCCAATTCTCCTCCCAGGCCCATCGGACGCGGCGACTGCCGCCGCGTCCGGTTGTCACCGTCTCGTCCGGGTCCTCGAAGGTCCGCTCCCCCGGCACCGGACGCACCGGATGCTGCTCGGGGAACAGCACTAGGTACTCCCCTGCGATCTCGATCCCCCTGCCGCCTTCGACCGGGGCAAGGTGAAGCTCGTACCGCAAGTGGGTGGGCAACGGGAGGCGCGGGTTGCGGGTGGCCTCAGCGAGGAGTTCGGTGATCTCCGCCGGGAGCCGTGCCTCTACCACGAAGCCGAAGCCGCCGTCCCTGCCCCGGTGTACCGGCTCGGCGAGCGACTGGGCTCGCGGCGGCCGGCCGGTACGGGCAGACGGACGCAGGAAAGCGTCCTCGATCCGCTCGGCGCCGAGAAGCTCGGCGAGCAGGATCGGAATGTCGAGAAGCGTGCTCTTGCCGGAGCCGTTGGCGCCGGCAAGCACGTGGAAACCGGCCAGATCGACAGCGAGGTTCTCGAAGCAGCGGTAGTTGTAAGCCTCGATTCGGGTAATCATGAGCCCGCGTTCCAAGGGAACTCGTGGCCATGGCGCTCGGAGAACTCGTGGTACGCCTTGGCGATCTTCGGGAGGTCGTTGTCGATCACCGGTTCGCGGCGGCTGATCTTGCGCTGCACCTCCGCACCGCCGATCCGCAGGATCTCGTGCTCCGTCTTCTCCTCGGTGACGATCTCTCCGTCCGGGGTGCGCACGTAGACCCTGTTCCCACGGCGGTCGATGCCGACCTTCTCGGCAACGGCCATGAACACCGGGTAGTCGGCCTTGCCGAACTCGATCTCCTCCTGACGCTCTTGCTCCGTCTTGCGGCGCAGGAAGAGCAGAGTGGTGAGGATGTTGACGTTGGCTTCCGCGATGAAGGTCTCCACGGGGAGCTCCACGCTGCCCAGGATCCAGCATTGATCGAGGATGTAACGCCGGACCGCCTCGTCGGAAGGGCCAGGGTTGGACAGGATGCCGTTCGGCAGGACGATACCGATGCGCCCGCCAGGCTTGACCCACTCCACTGCACGCTGGACGAAGAGCTGTTCGGGTGAGACCGCGGTTGCCTCGCCCGCCTTCATCAGCGCACCTGTGTCCTTGTCGCGGGTCCAGTTGTAGGCGACGCCGAATTGGCCTCCGCTCTCGCGGAATCGCGTAAGAATCATGTCTTCTGACACCGGAATGTCTGAGCCGAATGGCGGATTCGTCATCAGCACATCCAGCTTACCGAGCTCGATCCGCGGGAAACGTGTCGCCTCGTCATTACCCGCCAGGTGGCCGTCCGGGAAGGCGAGCGAATCCATGTGGAAGGCGTGACCGGCCGTATCGGTGAGCGTCATCAGGCTCATCACAGTAGCCCGGCGCAGGAAGGGGTCGAAGTCGGCGCCGAAGAGGTGCTTGTCCGCGTACGCGGCCAGTCTCCGACGATGGTCGGCCATCTTCGCCGCCAGTTCCTTGGCGTTGGTAAAAGTGAGGCCGCTGTCCTCGGCCTTTTGCCACTTGCGCAGCAGATGGTTCAGGGTCTCGCGCAAGAAGCCGCCCGTGCCACAGCACGGATCGAAGACGGTCTCCTGCTCTTTCGGGTCGAGGATGTCGACGACCAGCTTCACCGCTTCGTTGGGCGTGAAGTACTGACCTCGGTCGCCGCGCAGGTTGTCGCCGACCAGTTCCTGGTAGGCGACGCCCTTCGCGTCGATGTCAGTGCTGCCGAGGTCGTAGGGCGCCAGCTCGCCGACGATAAAGGTAAGCGCGGGATCGGTCAGGGTAAGTTCGTCCCGGTTATCGAATAGCTTCTGCTCCTTATAGAACTCCTTCACCTCCCTGAAGAGCTCCCTGACCCGGCCGGCGACTTCGGGGCTGCCCGCCCGGCGCTTGGCCCCGGTGGCGGTCTGCTCGGTCCGCACCAGGTCCGCGATGTCGATGCGGAAGCGCGAGTCCTTGCCCTCCTCGCGGACCTGGCGCTCATCGTAGATCTTCGCGAAGAGGACGTAGAGGAACTGCCAGAACGCTGCATCCTTGGGCAGTCCCTCGTTGCCGTGAATGTAGTTATGGCAGCGCCGGAAGGCGAAACGGAGCATGTACTTGTCCGCCCGCCTGATCTCCTTCAGCGAGGTGGCCTCACCAGTAGCATCGAAGGCTGAGTCGTCTCCCCGGGGCCAGTTCGGCAATGGGCGAAACCTGTCCTCGAAGCGAACCTTCCGTCCTTCATCGTCGCGCTTGATCTTTTCCACGAAGTAGAGGTCGATGTCGTCGGTCCACAGCCCCAGATGGCAGTTCGGCCCTGCCATGCTCATCAGGAACTGGAGCTCGTCGATATCCTTCGTCGCCTGCTCGTGCGTTCGAATCTTGGTGACTGTGCGGCCGGTCTTGGGGCGCGGCTTGGTGATGACAATGCGCCGCAGGTGCTCCGGTGTCTTCGACTCGCCCGGTTCGAAGACCGCGATGCTGACCTTTTTGCGGGCCTTACGGCCACCCTCGAGCGCCGGGATCTCAATCGTGTAGTCGCGCTTCATGTCATCGGGGTTGATCCCGTACTGGTGCACGAGTACCCGGGCGATGTGCTGGCGGACCTTCTCGGCCTCGGTCAGCTTGAGGATGTCCGTGCCCGTGATGTAGTCGATCGTCTCGTCGTCCCCGAGCGCGCGCGGCGGTGAGGCCCCCTTGGACTGCCCTCCGGGTACCTCCAGTACGGAAAATCCAAGGCCGAGCTGCTCGTCCGCCATATGCGCCGTCTACTCCGTCCCGACTTCTACCCAGCCCCGTCCGCGCTGCGCGAGGGGCCTACAGGCACTGCCGATACACCCTAATTGAATGAGCTCTGGGAATGCCGCACCGTCACCGAAAGTAACCCATCGATGACCCGACGATGCTCGCCTGGCCGCCAGCGCCGACCCAAGGTCCATCCGACGGGTTTCGCTGCAGGTACTGGACAGTTTCAGCTCCGACCCTTGGGTCGCCCGGCACGGCCATCCGCACCACCGCTGCACGCTTGTCCACCGGCCGTCCACCAAAGCTCGCTGGCCCAGAGGGGACGGGCTCACCGATATCGGCAAAACCGCAGGTCGCAGGCTTAACCCAAAGTGCCGATAACGCTATCGAACTGGCGACCTACGCATTGCGACACATAGAGACCAGGTGCCCAATTTGCCCGATTCCCATGGTCAACGAAACAAGAACCCCCAGGTCAGAGGACTGACCTGGGGGTTCACCTTGGAGCCGCCTGCGGGATTCGAACCCGCGACCTACGCATTACGAGTGCGTTGCTCTGGCCAGCTGAGCTAAGGCGGCGCCGTTGTCACGCGTGGTGGCAACGCGGGCCAGTCTACACAGGTTTCGCGGGTGATCCACACCCGGTTGGCGGGGGTGGAGGTCAGGCCGAGGAGACGGCGAGTTTGGCGGCGAAGCCGGCGAAGAGGACGGCGACGCCGCTGGTGAGGGTGGCGGAGAGGCGACGGCGGCGGCGGAAGGCGGTGGCGAGGGTGGTGCCGGCGAAGATCAGCAGGGAGAGGTAGAGCACGCTGAAGGTCTGCAGGATCCCGCCGAGCAGGCCGAAGGAGAGGGCCGGCTGTCCGTAGGCCGGGTCGACGAACTGGGTGAAGAAGGAGAGCAGGAAGAGGATCGCCTTCGGGTTCAGCAGGCTGATCACCAGGGCGCGGCGGAACGGGCGCTCGACGGGTTCGGCGGCCGGTTCGGCGGTGGTGGCGGGGTTGTCCGGATTGTCGGCGGTCCGGCGTTCGCGCCAGAGCTGGCGGGCGGCGCGGAGCATGCCGTAGCCGATCCAGAGCAGGTAGGCGGCGCCGCCGAGCTTGACCACGGCGAAGACGGCCGGGTTGGCCTTGAGGAGGGAGGCGGCGCCCAGCGAGGTGAGGCTGATCAGGGTGAGGTCGCCGACGAAGACGCCGGCGGCGGCCTGGTAGCCGGTCCGGATGCCCTTGCGGGCGGCGACGGACAGCACGTACAGGGAGTTGGGGCCGGGCAGTAGGACGATGACGAGGGCGCCGAGGACGTACGTCGCCAGGTCGTTGACTCCGAGCACGGTGCGCTCCGGGGAGGGGAGGAGATGAGGGCGGGGGCGCTCATCGTAACGTCGCACCGGCGGTCGGTTGAAGCGGAAACCATCCCGCCTACCGGGTGCAGCGCGCGCCCGGCTCCGGTGCCTCGCCCGCCAACAGGTAGCGGTTGACCACGCCGTCCACGCAGGCGTCGTGGTGCCCGTACGCGGTGTGGCCGTCCCCGTCGTAGGTGAGCAGGCGTCCGGACTCCAGTTGCCCGGCCAGCGCCTGGGCCCACGCGTACGGGGTGGCCGGGTCGCGGGTGGTGCCGACGACGACGATGGGGGCGGCGCCGGCGGCCCGGATGGTGTGCGCCGTGCCGGTGGCCCGGACCGGCCAGTAGGTGCAGGCCAGCGCCATCCACGCCATGTCGCGGCCGAAGTGCGGCGAGGCCTGTTCGAAATCCGGCACGGCACGCTGGACGTCCTCGGGCCCGGCGAACGGGGCGGGCAGGTCGAGGCAGTTCACCGCCGTGTTGGCGAACATCAGGTTGGGGTACGAGCCGTCCGCCTCGCGCCCGTAGTAGGAGTCGGAGAGCCTCAGCAGGCCGGTGCCGTCGCCGGCCTTGGCGTCGGTGAGCGCGGTGCGCAGCTTGGGCCAGAGGAAGTCGGCGTACATGGCCTGGATGACGCCGGTGGTCGCCTGGGCCGCGGTGAGTCGCCGGCCGTGGTCGGTGCTGGGCAGCGGGTCGGCCTGGACGGTGGCGAGCAGGGCGGTGAGCTGCTCGCCGATCTGCTGTTCGGTGCCGCCGAGCGGGCAGTCCTCGCGCTTGGCGCAGTCCTTGGCGAAGGCGGCCCAGGCGGTCTCGAAGCCGCCGGCCTGGGTGCGGTTGCCGGTGACCGAGTCGAGCGACGGGTCCACCGCGCCGTCCAGCACCAGCCGCCCGACCCGGCCGGGGAAGAGCCCGGCGTAGGTGGCGCCGAGGAAGGTGCCGTAGGACTTGCCGACGTAGTTCAGCCGCTCGTCGCCGAGCAGGGCGCGCAGCACGTCCATGTCGCGGGCGGCCTCGACGGTGCCGAGGTGGCCGAGCGCCGCCCCGGCGCGCTGGCGGCAGCCCTCGGCGAACTCCTTGTCGGCGGCGACCAGGGCGTCGATTCCGTGCTGGTCGCCGGGGGTGGGGTCGACGGCGGTGTAGGCGTCCATCCGGTCGCCGCTCAGGCAGGTGACCGGGTTGCTGCGGCCGACCCCGCGCGGGTCGAGGCCGACCAGGTCGTACCGGGCGCGCACGCCGCTGTCGTACGTCCGCGCGGTGGCCTCCAGGTACTCGACCGCCGAGCCGCCGGGCCCGCCGGGGTTGAGCAGCAGCGAGCCGAGCCGGCCTTCCCCGGCCCCCTCCTCGGAACCCGAGCCGGAGCCCGAGCCGGAGCCCGAGCCCGCCGGGACGGCGGTGGCGCGGGCCGCCACCAGGGTGAGGTCGCCGTCGCCCGGGCGGTCGTAGTCCAGCGGCACCCGGAAGGCGGTGCACTCGAACCCGCCGTCGCACGGCTGCCAGTCGAGCCGCTGGGCGTAGTACGGGGCCAGCCCGGCCGGGACGGCGGCGGGCAGCGGCTCCAGCGGCGTGACCCCGGGCGCGGCCGGGGTGGACGGCCCGGCACCCCCCGCCCCGGACGAACCCGCTGAGCCCGCTGAGCCGTCTGAGCCCGCTGAACCCGCTGAACCCGCTGAACCCGACGAGCTCGACGAACCCGAGGAACCCGAGGAACCCGCACCGCACCCGCCCGCCAGCAGCCCGACGGCGAGCGCCGCGGCCAGCACCCGCCCGGTGGCCCTCATCCGACCCCTCGCGATCATCCGAGCCCTCTCCATCGTCACCCAGGGTCGTCGCCCGGCGACCCGACTCGCATTGCACCACAGCACGCCGCCCGGCACCCGCCACGGGCACCGGGCGGCACCGCCCCGTCCGGGCCGGCGGCTCAGGACGCCTTGGCCAGCGCGTCGGCCAGGTACTGCGCCGCCTGCCGGACGAGCCGCATCCGCTCCCGGTCGGGGGTGTAGTCCTGCACGTTGTCGGAGATCTTCACCTCGGCCTTGGCCGCCGGTCCGGCCCCGGCCTGGAGCGCCGCCTGGAGCTTGCGGGCCGCGTCCAGCCCGGCCGTGTCGGCCTTGGCCGCGGCCAGCAGGAGCTTCGCCGCGCTGCCGGCCGGGGCCTCGGCTCCGGCCTGGGTGAGCGCGGCGGCGTCGTAGCGGCCGGACACCGCGGCGGTGGCGCCGTACAGGTCGGGGCGGGACAGCCCGGCGGCGGCCGCGCACGGCGCACCGCCCTCGACACCGAGGGTTCCCCAGGAGGCCGGGCCGGGTGCCAGGATGCGGAACGAGGCGGCGATGGCGGCACGCAGCGTCTCGTCGTCGGCGACGGCGGCCGGCGCGGCGGCGACCAGGTCGCAGGGGTGCGCGGTGCCGTTCGGCGCTTCGGGGGCGACCAGGATGAAGGGGCGGGCGCGGCCGGTCTGCAGGGCCGCGGTGAGGCCCTCGAAGACGTCCGGGACCTCGGCGTCGGCGGTCTTGCGCGGGGTGGCCGCCTGCATCACGACGACCGGGAAGCGCGCGTTCGGCTCCTTGGCGTACTGCGGCGGCAGCCAGACCCGGACGGTACGCGGCTGCCCGTCCGGGCCGGGCACGGCGGACTGCAGCAGCTCGCCGCCGCCCGGCTGGCCGACGCCGTCGAAGTGGATCACGGCGGCCGACGGGGCGGAGCCGGCCGCGGCCGGCTCCGCCACGACGGGCGGCACCGGCTGCTGCCGAACCGCCGGTCCCCCGCCAGGGCCCGCACCCGCCGCGTCGACCACCGGCTCGGCCCGGTCCGATTCCTGGCCGCGGGGGGTCAGGCCGCCGAACGCCCCGAGCGCCGTGAGCAACGTCAACGCGGTGACGCAGACTCCGCAGATCATCGCTCCAGCCGCCCGCACCAGCATCGGCCAGCGTTCACCGGCCAGTTCGTAGGTCGCGGCGGCGCGCAGGTCGCGCCAGCGCTGGAGCGCGCCGCGGGCCAGCCAGATCCCGCCCAGCGCGGCCATCAGCAGAGGGATGACGAGGAGCGAACGAACCATGGGACGCACCGCCTCGGGAGGAGGGCCGGCGCCGGACGGGACCCGGTGCCGTACGGGGGGCGACGGCCCCGCACCGGGGCACAGTCGGCCCCCAGCGTGCACAACGGGCGGACGGTCACACGCGGGTGTGCCCGGCGCGTATCGATCATTCACTCGAAGGTGGGACAACGGGACGGCTCCGGGAGGCCTACGCCGGGTGCTCAGCCCGACAGGCCCACCCCGAACGGCCCGAACGGCCCGAACGGCCCGGTGGCACGGCGGCCCGGTGGCGCGGCGGCCCGGCAGCACAGGGTCCAGCTCAGCCCGCGCGCAGCGCCACCGTCATCGCCTCGACGGCGAGCAGCGGGTCCACGTTCCGGTCCAGCGCCTGCCGGCAGGCGAGCACCGCCTCGATCCGGCGCAGCGTGCCCTCCGGCGGGCCGTCCTGCGCGACCCGGTTCAGGGCCTGCCGCTGGTCCTCGTTGGCGAGGGTGCCGCTGGAGCCGAGCTGCAGCGCGAGCACGTCCCGGTAGAAGCCGAGCAGGTCGAGCAGCGCGACGCCGAGGGTCTCCCGGCGGGTGCGGGTGGCCCGGCTCTTCTGCCGTTTCTCCAGTTCCTTGACCGCCCCGGCCATGCCGCGCGGCGCCTTGCTGCCCTCGGCTGCGCCGTAGGCGGCCTTCAGGTCGCCGGTCTCCTTGGCGTCCTGGGTCTCCGCGAGCGCCTCGGCGTCGGCCTTGGCGGTGTCGACGAGGCGCTGGGCGGCGGCCAGGCAGCCGCCGATGTCGGCGACCTCCAGCGGGATCCGCAGCACCTCGGCGCGGCGGGTGCGGGCCTGGTCGTCGACGGCGAGGCGGCGCGCGCGCTCGACGTCGCCCTGCCCGGCGAGCGCGGCAAGCCGGGCCGTCTCCGGGTCGACGCCGTCGCGGCGGACCAGCATGTCGGCGACGGCCTCGGCGGCGGGCGTGCGCAGGACGAGCAGGCGGCAGCGCGACCGGATGGTCGGCAGCACGTCCTGGACGGAGGGGGCACAGAGCAGCCAGACGGTGCGTGGGGAGGGCTCCTCCACGCCCTTGAGCAGCGCGTTCGCGGCGGCCTCGGTGAGCCGGTGAGCGGCATCGACCAGGATCACCGACCAGCGGCCGCCGGTCGGGTAGCTGGAGGCGCGCAGCACGAGCTCGCGCATGTCGCCGACGCCGATGGACAGGCCGTCGGTCCGGACGTACTTGACGTCGGCGTGGCTGCCGGCCAGCACGGTGTGGCAGCCGTCGCAGAACCCGCAGCCGGGCGTACCGCCGAGCGCGAGGTCCGGACTGGTGCACTGGAGGGCCGCGGCGAACGAGCGCGCGGCGGTGACCTGCCCGGCCCCGGGCGGGCCGGTGAACAGCCAGGCGTGCGTCATCAGGGAGGCGTTCCCGCCCGGCTGCGGGCCGGCTCCGCGGCCCGCCGCGATCGTCGCCCCGGCCGACCGGGCGGCGGCGGTCAGCTGCTCGACCACCCGCTCCTGGCCCACCAGGTCGTCCCAGACGGCCACTGCTGCTCCCAAGCTCCGTACGGCAGCGCTCCCGGCGCCTCTTCCCCGCCGTCGAGCATACGTGTCCGCTCCGACAGCCACGGCGCCCTCCGGGGCGCCCGCCGCCGAAGGAGGCGCCGCCCCACCACCGGAGGAGGCGCCCCGCCGCCGACGGCGACGGGCGGCGCCGCCGGGGCTCTCCACCCCGACGACGACGCCCGCCGTCCTACCGTCGACCCGCCGTCCGTACCGCTGTCCTACCGTCGACCGTCGTCCGTACCGCCGCAGCCCGAGGTCAGCCCCGACGGCCCCAGCGACGGCCCTTGCCCTTGCCGCCGCCCTCGCCCCGGTCGCCACCGGGGGCGGGCCGGTCCTGGCCGCCACGCGGGTCCTGCGGGGCCGGGCCGCCGTGATTCCAGCGCGCCCACTCGTCACGCGAGCCGAGCAGGGTGTCGGTGAGGCTCGGCAGGTCGTCCATCGGCGTCTCCTCGGCCCACTCCGGCCGGGGTCGCTCGGCGGTGGCCTGCGACTCGTCGGCGGGCGGCGGCTCGTCGCCGACCACCGGCAGCTCGCGGGTGCTGTCCACCGGCTCCTCGCGCCACAGCCCCGGCGGCACCCGGTCCTCGGTACGGCCCGCTCCCGTGCGGCCCGGCTCCACCCGGCCCGGTGCCGGACGCTCCGGAGCAGAACGCCCCGACACAGGACGCCCCGGCACAGGACGCTCCGGCGCCGGACGCCCCGGCTCGACCCGCGGCAGCACAGCGGTCCGGTCCGTCTCCTCCGTGACCCTCGGCAGCACAGCGGTCCGGTCCGCCTCCTCCGTGATCTTCGGCAGCACGGCCGTCTCGTCCACGGCGGTCGGCGGGACGACCGGCAGCTGGGCGGTCGCGTCGGCGGCCTCCGCCGCCCGGACGGCCGCCCGGCTGTCCCGCAGCGACAGCTCCCGCGTCGCCTCGTCGGTCCCACCGGGCCCGGGAGTGCCCACGGACCCCGCCCCCGGGACGTCCCGGACGGCCCGCAGCTCGGTGGTCACCGCATCCCCGGGAGCCGAACCGGCGGCCCGACCGGCGGTCCGACCAGCGGCCTGACCAGCAGCCGAACCCGCCGCCGCCCGATCCGCCGTCGTCTGCGCCGCCGCAGCCGCGGCCGCGAGCGCGGCGGCCTGCGCCAGCCGGGCCTCCTCGGCCCGCTGCAGCGCCTCCTCCGCCCGGCGGCGCTGCTCCTCGCGCTGGAGCTCGCGCTGCCGCTGGAGCTCCGCCTGGGCGGCCGCCTCGTCGGCGAGGCGCTTGCGCTCGGCGGCCTCCGCCGCCAGCCGGGCGTCCTCCTCGGCCTTCCGCTCGGCCTCTTCCGCGGCGCGGCGGCGGGCTTCCTCCTCCGCCCGGCGGCGGGCCTCCTCCTCGGCCTTGCGCCGGGCCTCGGCGGCGGCCCGCTCGGCCTCCTCCTTGGCCAGCCGCTCCTGCTCGGCCTGTTCGGCCCGCAGCTGCGCCAGCACTTCCTGCCGCTTGCGCTCGGCGGCCTCGGCCTCGGCCTTCTTGCGGGCCTCCTCGGCGGCGCGGCGCTCGGCCTCCTCACGGGCGAGCCGCTCCTGCTCGGCGCGGGCGGCCTTCTCCTGCTCGGAGAGCGGCAGCTCGCGGTCGAGCCGGTGCCGGATCGCGGTGGTGACGAAGCCGGGGGCCTGGCTGCCGTCGACGACCAGGTAGCGCGCCGGGTCGGCGGCCGCGAGGGCGAGGAAGCCGGCCCGGACCCGCTGGTGGAACTCGGTGGGCTCGGACTCCAGCCGGTCGAGCGCCTCGGTGAAGCGCTCCCGGGCCCTGGTCGGGTCGACGTCCAGGACGACGGTCAGGTCGGGCAGCAGCCCGCCGGTCGCCCAGCGGGAGATCCTGGCGACCTCGGTGGCGGCCAGGTCGCGCCCGGCGCCCTGGTAGGCGATGGAGGAGTCCATGTACCGGTCGGTGATCACCACGGCGCCGCGGGCGAGGGCCGGCCGGATGACGTTCTCGACGTGCTCGGCCCGGTCGGCGGCGTAGATCAGCGCCTCGGCGCGGTGCGACAGGCCGGTGTTGCCGACGTCCAGGACGAGGCCGCGCAGCCGCTGGCCGACCGGGCTGCCGCCGGGCTCGCGGGTGAGCACGACCTCGTGCCCCTTGCCGCGGATCCACTCGGCGAGCGCCTGGGCCTGGGTGGACTTGCCGGCGCCGTCGCCGCCCTCCAGGGCGATGAAGAAGCCGGTGCCGGCGCCCTGGCGCGGGGCCGGACCGACGGCGCCGCGCACCGCGTCGACCAGGTCCCGGCCGAAGGGCGCGGTGCCGCGCCGGTCGTCGGTCCGCAGCAGGACGACGGCGGCGAGCACGAGCGTGAGCAGCCCCGAGGTGGCGACGGCAAGAGCCGCGCCGCCGTGGATGAAGGTGAACGAGCCGGGCTCGACCGCGCCGTACTCGACGTCCCCGTACGCCGCGGCGATCAGCGGGACGACGACCAGCGCGGCGCCGACCACGACCCGCAGCACCGCGTACAGGTGCTCGGTGACCTTCGGCAGCCGGGCCTCCTCGACCTCCTGGCCGAGCAGGGTGCGCCCGGCGGAGACGACGATCCCGGCGGTGAGGCCGGCCAGCACGGTGAGGGCCAGGACGAGGACGAAGTCCAGCACCAGCCCGGCCAGGATCAGCGCCACGCCCTCGGTGAGCAGCGCCAGCGCGAGCAGGCGGCGGCGGGAGAGCGCGGGCAGCGTGGCCCGGGTGAGCCGGGAGCCGAGGGCGGGCGCCGCGGTGGCGGCGAGCACCAGCAGGCCGTAGCCGATCGGCCCGGCCCGGTGCTCGGCGGCGGTGAGCAGCGCGAGCGCGGCGACGCCGGCCATCGAGGCGTACCCGGCGGCGACGGCGAAGGTGAAGTACGGGGCGCTGCCGGTGCGGCCCTTGCTCAGCGCGGGGCCGGGGGTCGCGTCGGTGGGGGCGCGCAGGCCCTGCAGCGGCGAGTGCGGGGCGACGGTCACCGGGCCGACGGGCAGCTGCTGGAGGTAGTCGCGGGCGGCCGAGGCGGCGAACAGGCCGGCCGCGCCGAGCGCGGCGAAGGTGACCTGGTGGGCGCGGAGCCAGTCCGAGCCGAGCGCCGCGCCGATGTTGTTCAGCAGGGTGAGGGCGACCAGGCCGGCGGCCGCGAGCGGCAGGGTGGCCCAGCCGGTGAAGCGGTCGATGCTCCGGACGGTGTCCAGGTGGGCGGCGGCGGGCCGCTGCTCGGCGGCGGGGGCGTACGGATCGGCGGGCGGCAGCAGCCCGGGGACGGCGGCGTCCTTGGCGATCCCCCGGACCCGCTCGGCGGCACCGGTGACGAACACGGTGGCGAGCAGGACGTAGGCGGCGCCGCCGGAGGGCTTCGGGCCGGAGCCCAGCCAGACGGTCCACCAGGGGGCGAGGCCGATCAACAGAGCGCACAGCGCGTCGGCGCCGAACAGCGTCCAGCGCCGGTCCAGCCGGCCGGCGACCAGCCGGTGCACCGGCCCGAGCAGCGCGACGCCGACCAGCCCGGTGGCCGCCAGCCGGACGGCGAGGACCGCCGTGACGGCGAAGGCGAGGCTGCGCGGCAGGTCGCCGAACTGGCCGCCGAGGGCGACGGCGACCACGGTGAGCGCGAGCAGCGCCAACAGGCCGAGCCGGTCGGCGGTGCCGCCGATCAGCTGGGTGGTCCACAGGCGCCGGTAGGGGCGCGTCCGCAGCAGCGCGCGAGCCCGGTCGACCGGGGTCCCGGCTGGCGCGACCTCGGGCAGCCCGGACGTGGCGTCGCGGGCGGCCGGGGCGGCGCTGGGGGTGGGCTGCTCCTCGCTCGTCATACGGTCAGCGTAGCGGGCTGGGGTTGACCGGAATGAGATGAACGGGGTTCCGGATCCCGCTCATCACCGGGTTGTGACGTTCCGCGCACACCGTCCGACCGGCCTCGGGCCCGCGTCCCCGGGGTGGGGTCGCGGGCCCGTGAGCGCTGGCGGGGCACTGGCGGAGACGCCGGCGAAGGCACTGGCGAAGGCACCGGCAGCGGCACCGACGGAGCCCCTGCCGGAGGATCCGGAGGAGATCCGGAGGAGATCAGCCCTCGTCGGTGGCCGCGGCCTTCCCGACGGCGGTCTTCTTCGCCGCCGTCTTCTTCGCCGCGGTCGCCTTCGTCGCCGTCGCCTTCGTCGCGGTCTTCTTGGCGGCGGTCTTCTTCGCGGCCGCGGTCTTGGTGGCCGCGGTCTTGGTCGCCGTCGCCTTCTTGGCGGTCGCCTTCTTGGCCGGGGCCTTCTTCGCCGTCTTCTTCACCGGCCCGCGCGCCCGCTTCTCGGCGAGCAGCTCGTAGCCGCGCTCCGGCGTGATGGTCTCGACCTCGTCGTCCTTGCGGAGCGTGGCGTTGGTCTCGCCGTCGGTCACGTACGGTCCGAAGCGGCCGTCCTTGACCACGACGGGACGCTCGCTGACCGGGTCGGTGCCCAGCTCCTTGAGCGGCGGGGCGGCGGCGGCCCGGCCGCGCTGCTTGGGCTGGGCGTAGATGGCCAGGGCCTCCTCCAGGGTGACCGTGAACATCTGCTCCTCGCTGGTGAGCGAGCGGGAGTCGGTGCCGCGCTTGAGGTACGGGCCGTAGCGGCCGTTCTGCGCGGTGATCTCCACACCCTCGGCGTCGGCGCCGACCACGCGCGGCAGCGAGAGCAGCCGCAGCGCGTCCTCCAGGGTGACGGCGTCCAGCGACATCGTCTTCAGCAGCGAGGCGGTGCGCGGCTTGACCGCGTTCTTGCCGGTCTTGGGCGTGCCCTCGGGCAGGATCTCGGTCACGTAGGGGCCGTAGCGGCCGTCCTTGGCGACCAGCATGTTGCCGCTGACCGGGTCCGGGCCGAGCTCGAAGTCGCCGCTGGGCTTGGCCAGCAGTTCCTCGGCCAGCTCGACGGTGAGCTCGTCCGGCGGCAGGTCGTCGGGGATGTCGGCGCGCTGGCCGGGCTCGCCCTCGACCTCGGAGGCGCGCTCGACGTACGGGCCGTAGCGGCCGACCCGCAGGGTGATGCCGTCGCTGATCCGGAACGAGCTGATCTCCCGGGCGTCGATCGCGCCGAGGTCGGTGACCAGTTCCTTCAGACCGCCCAGGTGGTCGCCGTCGCCGTTGCCGGCCTCGGCGGCGCCGCCGGTCGCGTGGCCGTCGCCCTCGCCGAAGTAGAAGCGCTTCAGCCACGGCACGGACTTGGCCTCGCCGGCCGCGATCCGGTCGAGGTCGTCCTCCATCTTGGCGGTGAAGTCGTAGTCGACCAGCCGGCCGAAGTGCTTCTCCAGGAGGTTGACCACGGCGAAGGAGAGGAAGGACGGGACGAGCGCCGTCCCCTTCTTGAACACGTACCGGCGCTGGATGATCGTGTCGATGATCGACGCGTAGGTGGAGGGGCGACCGATCTCCCGGTCCTCCAGCTCCTTGACCAGCGAGGCCTCGGTGTAGCGGGCCGGCGGCTTGGTGGCGTGGCCCTCGGGGGTGAGCTGCTCGGCGGCCAGCGGGTCGCCCTCGACGACCTGCGGCAGCCGGCGCTCGCGGTCGTCCAGCTCGGCGTTCGGGTCGTCCGCGCCCTCGACGTAGGCCTTGAGGAAGCCGTGGAAGGTGATGATCTTGCCGGAGGCGGAGAACTCGACGTCACGGCCGTCCGCGGACGCGCCGCCGACCTTGACGGTCACCGACTGGCCGACCGCGTCCTTCATCTGGGAGGCGACGGTGCGCATCCAGATCAGCTCGTAGAGCCGGAAGTCGTCGCCGGTCAGGCCGGTCTCGGCGGGGGTGCGGAAGCGGTCGCCGGAGGGGCGGACGGCCTCGTGCGCCTCCTGCGCGTTCTTGACCTTGCTGGCGTAGGTGCGCGGGGCGTCCGGCAGGTAGTCGGCGCCGTACAGCTGGGTGACCTGCGCGCGGGCGGCGGAGATCGCGGTCTCCGACAGCGTGGTGGAGTCGGTACGCATATAGGTGATGAAGCCGTTCTCGTACAGCTTCTGGGCCACCTGCATGGTCCGCTTGGCGCCGAAGCCCAGCTTGCGGCTGGCCTCCTGCTGGAGCGTGGTGGTGCGGAACGGCGCGTACGGCGAGCGGCGGTAGGGCTTGGACTCGACGCTGCGGACGCTGAACGCGGTCTGCTCCAGGGCGGCGGCCAGCTGCCGGGCGGCCTGCTCGTCCAGGTGCAGGGTGTTGGCGCTGCCGGCCTTCAACCGGCCGTCCGAGCCGAAGTCGCGGCCGGTGGCGATCCGCTTGCCGTCCACCGAGGAGAGCCGGGCGCCGAGGGTCTCCGGGTTGGCCGCGTCGGCCGGGGTGCGGCCGGTGCCGAAGGTGCCGACCAGGTCCCAGTACGAGGCGGTGCGGAAGGCGATCCGCTCGCGCTCGCGCTCGACCACCAGCCGGGTCGCGACGGACTGCACCCGGCCCGCCGACAGCTTCGGCATGACCTTCTTCCACAGCACCGGCGAGACCTCGAAGCCGTAGAGGCGGTCGAGGATGCGGCGGGTCTCCTGGGCGTCGACCAGGCGCTGGTTGAGCTCGCGCGGGTTGGCCACCGCCTCCTGGATCGCCGTCTTGGTGATCTCGTGGAAGACCATCCGGTGCACCGGCACCTTGGGCTTGAGCACCTGCTGGAGGTGCCACGCGATGGCCTCGCCCTCGCGGTCCTCATCGGTGGCGAGGAAGAGCTCGTCGGACTCCGCGAGCAGCGACTTCAACTTGCTGACCTGGGACTTCTTGTCCGCGTTGACCACGTAGATGGGGGCGAAGTCGTGGTCGACGTCCACCCCGAGGCGGCGCACCTCGCCGGTGTACTTGTCCGGCACCTCCGCCGCGGTGCTGGGGAGGTCGCGGATGTGCCCGACGCTCGCCTCGACGATGTAGCCGGGGCCCAGGTAGCCCTTGATCGTCTTCGCCTTGGCCGGCGACTCGACAATGACGAGTCGCTGTCCGTGCGCGGTCTCGCTGCTCGGGGACACCTTCGCTCTTCTCTCCCGGTCCTTATGTGGGCTGGTCGGCGCCGGCAGCACGGGCTGCGCTCCGCCCGACCCCTCCACCATCCCGGGGCTGCCGCTGTACGACGACCCCACCAGCGGAGTGTGACCGTACCCCGGCCACCCTTGTCAAACGGAAGGATCCCGCGTTTTCACTTTGCCGGGCTCGCCGACGCCACTCGAACGGTAACCCGATGACGGAGGTTCGCGCCCCGTAGAGGGGGGCTTCGGCGGGTTCCGGAGGATGGAATGACGGATTTCAAAATCTGTCAACGGAATATCGACGACCCTGCGGAGAGCCGCAGCGAGGCCTCCGCAGAGCGCCGGCCACCGGTTCCCGGCGAGCCCGACCGGGGCCGGGCGCACGCCCCGGATTCAGCCGTTGACCGCCGCGAGCAGCCCGGCACCCGCCGCCAGACAACCCATACCGAGCACGCTCCACAGCAGGTCGGCGACGGCGGCCCGGCGGACCTCCCCGGCCGCCAGCACCACCCGGCTCGGGCGGCGCGGGTCGTAGCAGATCCGCACCGGGGCGCCCGGAGTGAAGCGGTCCGGACGGCGCAGCGGGGTGTGTCCGCGCGGACGGGTGAGCACCAGTTCGGCGATCCGGCCCGCCCCGGCCCCCTCGACCGGGGGCAGGACGGAGAAGGAGAGCAGCGGGGCGCTGTCGAGCTGGCCGTGCGCCTCGTCCTCGGCCACGACCGTGGCCACCGCCGACGCCCCCGAGCGGCGGACCCGGTGGCGCAGGCGCACCTCGGCGGCGCACCAGAGCAGCAGCACGCCACCGAAGAGGGCGAGCACCAGCCCGCCCACCGTCGCCGTCGTCGTGTCCACCCCTGGCCCCCGGCTCCCCAGCTCTGTCCACAGCCTGTGGACAGAGCCTCACAGCAGGGGGCCAACGCGCGGCGGCCGACCGGAGACCGCTGGACGAACCGGGGAGTACGGGAAGGTGAACCGGCGCCGACCGCCCCCGCCGGGGGTGCCGCGCCGGGCATCGCGCCGGGGCGCCGCGCCCGGGCGCATGGCCCCGAGGCGCCGCGCCAGGTGCGCCGCGCCAGGTTGCCGGGTCAGGTTGCCGGGTCAGGTTGCCGGGTCAGCCCGCCGGGCGGATGAACCCCTGCTCGGTCAGCAGCCGCAGCGACTCGGGCACCCGGTCCCGCAGGACCACCCGGTCCTCGCCGAGCAACTGCGCGATGGCGTCCACGATCTCGCCCGCCGACAGCGAACCATCACAGACCCCGACGAAACCGGCACCCACCGTGTCCACCTTGGTGGCCCGCCGCATGCCCCGGTTGTGACGCAGGATCACGTGCTCCGGGTCCTCCGCGCCCGGCTCGCCGACCTGCTCCTGAACCACCTCGTCGGCCAGCACGTAACGGGTCGCGAGCAGGCCCGCGTCGTCGTGCGAACGCAGGAAGTCCTGCCGGTCGAACCACTCCTCGATGTGCGGGCCCAGCGGCTGCTCCACCGGGTGCGGCCACTCCTCCACCCGGACGGTCGGGCGCTCCGCGCCGCTCGCCCGCAGAGTGATCCAGCCCATGCCGACGCCCTCGACCCGGCCCGCCTCGAAGGCGTCCAGCCACTCCCCGTACCGGGCCTGGTAGTCGCCGCCCGGACCGCGGTGATCGCCGCCGTCCCGCAGCCACAACTCGGCGTACTGGGCGACGTCCTGGACCTCCCGCTGGACGATCCAGGCGTCCAGCCCGGTGCCCGCCACCCAGCCGGCCAGCCGCTCGTGCCAGTCCTCGCCCTTGACGTGCTGCCAGTTGGCGAGCAACTGACAGTAGCCGCCCGGCTCCAGGTGGTCGGCGGCCGAGCGGACCAGGCTGCGGCACAGGTCGTCGCCGGCCATGCCGCCGTCGCGGTAGGTGAACCGGCCGGCCGGCGAGATCACGAACGGCGGGTTGGAGACGATCAGGTCGAACCGGCGCTCCCCGACCGGCTCGAAGAGGCTGCCGGTGAGCGCCTCCCGCCGCTCGAAACCGGACAGCGCCAGGGTCAGCTCGGAGAAGCGCAGCGCGCGCGGGTTCAGGTCGGTGGCCGTCACCTGCCCGGCGTGCCGGGCCGCGTGCAACGCCTGCACGCCGGAACCCGAACCGAGGTCCAGCGCGGACCGGACCGGACGGCGCACGGTGATGTTGGCCAGCGTCGTCGACGCGCCGCCGACCCCGAGCACCAGGTCCTTGCGGGCCACCCCGTGCGCGGTCTCGCCGGATCCGATGCCGCCCGCGCCACCCACCGCGCAGCCCAGGTCGGACACCACCCAGGCGTCCGAACTGTCCATCCCGGCCACTTCGTTGGCGTACGGCCGGACGTCCACCGTCGCCCGCACCAGTTCACCGTCGGAGCGCAGCCAGCCGTCGGCCAGGCAGTCCTCGACCGGCAGCGCGGCCGCGGCCGCCCGGTACGGCACCGGCTGCTGGAGCAGGAACAGCCGGACCAGCGTCTCCAGCGGGCTGCCGCCCCTGGTCGCCCGCAGCGCCGGCACGGCCTCGCTACGGGCCAACGCCGCATAGCCGGTGGGCCCGAGCAGGTCGAGGCAGCCATCGGCGGTGAACGAGGCGACGAGCAGCGCCTCACGCAGCTTGGCGAGGCGGGTCTGGTCGAGAACGGGGCTACTGATCACCCCGCCATTGTCCCCCGCCCCGGACCGGGCGGCCGCCGGGTCCGGGGCGGATCGAGGGCGGATCGGGGGCCGGGCCGGGCACCCTCCGGACCGGCGCCGGAGCGGCCGGCCCGCCGGGCCCCGGGCTCAGCTCGCGCTGGGCACGGGGGTGGTCGGGGTGGTCGGCGGGGCGGCGGGCGGGCTCGCCGGGGTGGTGTCGGTGCCTGCGGAGGGGGCGGTCGACGGGCTCGCGCCGTCCGTCGCGCCCGGCGTGGGCGTTCCGCCGGGCGCCCCGGCGCTCGGGGTGGCGGACGCGCCGCCCGGGGCCGCGGCGGCGGGCTTGCAGCCGTCCTGCTTGGCCATGGCCGCGCCGAGGTCGCCGCGCTGCAGCTTGCCCTGCGCCTGCGTGGACAGCGAGGCCAGCTGCTGGATCTGGTCCGAGATGCTGCGCAGCCCGTCCGCGAACTTCGACTGGTCGGTGTTGGTCACGGCATCCAGCTTCTTCTGGATGTCCTGATAGCCGTCGGCCGCCTTGGTCAACTCGTCGACGGCGTCCTTCTGCAGGTTCGCGCCGTCCTTCACCTTGGGCACCCCGGCCGCGGTGATGGCCGCCGCGATGTCCTGGTTGGTCTTGGCCAGGCGCCCGATGTCCGTCGAGAGCCGCTTCTGCAGCTCGGTCGGGGTCTCGCCGGTCTTCACCTGGGCGGTGTCGGCGAGCGCGGCCTGCGCCTGGACGATCGGGTCCTTGGCCGAGCCGCAGACGTTCGACGCCCAGGACTCCAGCTGCTTGCCGTTGTCGTCGCCGCCGCAGCCGACGGCGCCGAACGCGAGCAGCGCGCCGAGGACGGGTACGGCCAGCAGTCGCTTGTTCACCGGGGGGAGCCTTTCGGTTTCGGTCGTCTTCGGTCGTCGAACCTACACGGCCGATGTCCGCCGCCCGCCGCCCGGCGCCCGGTTCCCGGGCCCCGGGTCGCCCCACCGGGGTGCCCGGCCCCGCTCAGGCGCGCAACACACCGACCGGCGTGCCGAAGTAGACCTCTCCGCCCAGATGCTCACCTTGACCAACTGGTCCTGCCCGCCCTGTCGCCCGGCCGCAGAACGCGGATCCGCATGGGCTTCCTCTTCGCGACGGGTCCGATCAGCGATCGGACCCGGTCGCACCGGAAGCAGTGGAACGCCAGGTTCAACAGCGTGTGTCAACGCGCCCCGAGGACTGGCCCAAGGACTGAGCCGAGAACCGGGCCGGCGCCTGGATCACCTGGGGCCGCACGAGGCACGCCGGAGGTCGGGCCCTCAGACCACCACGGACTCGACCGAGACCGGCCAGCTCATCCGGATCAGGCCGCCGTCCGTGCCGTTGGTGACCTCCAGGTCCTCGACCAGGCCGGTGATCACCGCGAGGCCGAGGGTGTCCTCGTCCGGGTCCGCCTCCTCGGCGGCGCCGGGGGCCGGGACGGCGGCGGGGCCGGCCTCGTCCTCGACCTCGATGAGGAAACGCTTCTCCTGGTCGGTCAACGCGACCCGAACCGTGCCGCCGATGCCGCCGCGCTGGTGCAGGCCGACCGCACGGGAGCAAGCCTCACCGACCGCGAGCCGTACCTCGTCGAGCACCGACTCGTCGACCCCGGCCCGTCTCGCGACGGCCGCGGCGACCAGCCGGGCCGTTCGCACGTGCTCCGGAAGCGCGCTGAATCGAAGTTCGACGGTTGCCATCTCTCCCCTTCGGGGTGCTCCGACCGGGGCCGACGATGCGGCCCCTGCGGGCCGGCGAAACCGGCCCCTGGGCGGCCGGGAAGCACCGGGGCCAGCAGGCCCCGGCACCCCGGACGCGTGGGACGAACGGGCCGGCCACCACGGGCACGGGCCGGCCCGGCCGCGTCAGTCGGTCGCGTTGACCGCGTCGTCCACCGAGGTGTGGATCGGGAAGACCTTGGTCAGGCCGGTGATGCGGAAAATCTTCAGGATGCGCTCCTGGTTGCAGACCAGGCGCAGCGAGCCCTCGTGGGCACGCACCCGCTTCAGACCGCCCACCAGCAC
The DNA here is from genome assembly GCF_044760075.1 of Kitasatospora sp. NPDC098663. Taxonomy (NCBI): domain Bacteria; kingdom Bacillati; phylum Actinomycetota; class Actinomycetes; order Kitasatosporales; family Streptomycetaceae; genus Kitasatospora; species Kitasatospora sp. NPDC098663. The sequence goes on from NZ_JBIWAP010000027.1 coordinate 61,695, forward strand.
ACCGAGGCCGGTCGAGTCGAGGAAGTCAACGCCTTCCATGTCGACGACGAGGTGGTACTTGCCGTCGTTGACGAGCTCGACCAGCTGCTCCCGCAGCTTCGGGGCGGTGTACACATCGATCTCGCCGCCAACCTCGACGACCGTACGATCGCCGACTGAACGGGTCGACAGGGACAGGTCCACGGAACCTCCAGCACCTTGCCTTGCTACGTCATGTGCGATCCTCGGCCGGCCGGCCGCCACCGCATGGTCGCGAGCCCGGGCGCACCCAGCCACACGTGGCAAGCCTCGGCGCTGCGACCCACGGCCATCCGGCCGTCACGGCCACATTCAACCACCTGCGACCATGCCCGCACGATGGCTTACGACGATTCTGCGTCACGCCGGTGACACACTGGGTCCTCATGCCGCCCCGACACAGCCTGCCCGAGGCACTGCTCACGACCCTGTCCACCAGCCGGGGGCGGTCCGATCGGCTCACCCATACGGAGCACCTTCCCGCCCGACCTGCGCGTTATGCGCCGTGGCCCGAGTCGATCCGGTCCGAGATCGTGGCCGCCGCGCTCGCCGTCGGTGTGGATCAGCCCTGGGCGCACCAGGCAGAAGCGATGAAACTGGCCAAAAGCGGTCAGACTGTGGTGATCGCCACAGGCACCGCCTCGGGCAAGTCGCTCGGCTACCTGGCCCCGGTCCTCAGCGACCTGCTGGACGGCACCGAGGCCCGCAACGGCCGCGGCGCCACCGCGCTCTACCTCGCCCCGACCAAGGCGCTCGCCGCCGACCAGCGCCGCCGGGCCGCCGAACTCGCCCCACCCCGGGTCAGACCCGCCCTCTACGACGGCGACACCCCGCCCGAGGAACGCGAGTGGGTCCGCCAGTACGCCTCGTACGTGCTCACCAACCCGGACATGCTGCACCGCGGCATCCTGCCCGCCCACGCCCGCTGGGCCTCCTTCCTCAAGGTGCTGCGCTACGTGGTCGTCGACGAGTGCCACAGCTACCGGGGCGTGTTCGGCTCGCACGTCGCCCAGGTGCTCCGGCGGCTGCGCCGCGTCTGCGCCCGATACGGGTCGTCACCCACCTTCCTGCTCGCCTCCGCCACCACCGCCGACCCGGCCGCCACCGCCGAGCGCCTGACCGGCCTGCCCGCCCGGGCGGTCACCGAGGACGCCTCGCCGCGCGGACCGATGGTCTTCGGCCTCTGGGAGCCGCCGCTGACCGAGAACGTCGGCGAACACGGCGCGCCCGTCCGCCGCACGGCCACCGCCGAGGCCGCGCACCTGCTGACCGACCTGGTCGAGCGCCAGACCCGCACCGTCGTCTTCGTCCGCTCCCGCCGGGCCGCCGAACTCGTCGCCCTCCAGACCCAGGACCAGCTCGGCCGACCGCTCGCCGACCGGGTGGCCGCCTACCGCGGCGGCTACCTCGCCGACGAACGCCGGGCCCTGGAACGCGCGCTGCACACCGGCCGACTGCTCGGACTCGCCTCCACCTCCGCTCTCGAACTCGGCGTCGACGTCTCCGGCCTCGACGCCGTCCTGATGGCCGGCTACCCCGGCACCCGGGCCTCGCTCTGGCAGCAGGCCGGGCGGGCGGGCCGCGAGGCCCAGGGCGCGCTGGCCGTCCTGATCGCCCGGGACGACCCGCTGGACACCTACCTGGTGCACCACCCGGAGGCGCTGTTCGCGGCGCCCGTCGAAGCCACCGTGCTCGACCCGGACAACCCCCACGTGCTCGCGCCGCACCTGTGCGCGGCAGCCGCCGAACTCCCGCTCACCGACGCCGACCTGGAGCTGTTCGGCCCCTCCACCGCGCCGCTGCTGCCCGTCCTGGAACGGCGCGGCCTGCTGCGCCGGCGCAGCGACGGCTCCTGGTACTGGACCCGCCGCGAACGCGCGGCCGACGCCGTCGACCTGCGCGGCAGCGGCGGCAGCCCGGTGCAGATCGTCGAGGCCGACACCGGCCGCCTGCTCGGCACGGTGGACGCCGCGGCCGCCCACACCACCGTCCACACCGGGGCCGTCCACCTGCACCAGGGCCGCACCTTCCTAGTCCGGGAACTCGACCTGGAGAACTCGGTCGCCCTGGTCGATCCGGCCGACCCGCCGTACACCACGGCCGCCCGCGACATCACCTCCATCTCCGTGCTCGACACCGACACCACCGTCGCCTGGGGCGAGGGCCGGCTCAGCTTCGGTTCGGTGGAGGTGGTCAACCAGGTGGTCGGCTACCTCCGGAAGCGGATCTCCACCGGGGAGATCATGGGCGAGAGCAAGCTCGACCTGCCGCCCCGCACGCTGCGCACCCGCGCGGTCTGGTGGTCCGTCACCGAGGACCAGCTACTGGACGCGGACCTTCCGCTCGACCAGCTGCCCGGCGCCGCCCACGCCGCCGAACACGCCTCGATCGGCCTGCTGCCACTGTTCGCCACCTGCGACCGCTGGGACATCGGCGGCGTCTCCGTCCCGCTGCACCCCGACACCGAACTGCCCACCGTGTTCGTCTACGACGGCCACCCGGGCGGGGCCGGCTTCGCCGAACGCGGCTTCCAACGGGCCGTCGAGTGGCTGACGGCCACGCGCGAGGCGATCGCCTCCTGCGAGTGCGAGCGCGGCTGTCCGTCCTGCGTCCAGTCACCCAAGTGCGGCAACGGGAACGAGCCGCTGGACAAGGCCGCGGCCGTCCAACTGCTGGACGTCCTGCTGGCCGGCGCCCCCAGGACGGCAGGCTCCAGGACGGCAGGCTCCAGGACGGCAGGCTCCGGGACGGCGGACCCCTCAGCGAGCTCCGAAGCGAACCACGGGTCGGACCCCGGGAAGGACTCCGGGACGAAGCCCGAGCCGAGCGCGGACGGTGGGCCGTCGACCGGCTCATGAGCCCGCCGCCGACCCGCCGGTCGACCCGCCGAGGCCGTCCTCGGCGGCGGTGACCGCGGCCCGCACCGGCCCGGCCCGCGCCCTCGCCCGTGCCGGGCCGACCGGCAGACGCGCCGGCAGCCCACCGACCGTCACCTCGGCCACCACCTCGACGGCGTCCCCCGTCCGGTCCACCGTGCAGGACACCAGGCCAGCGCCCTGCGCGGAGGCGATCCCCTCGGCCCGCCCGCACCCGCCGTCCGGATCCAGCAGCAGCCGGTCCGCGGCCGCGAGCGCCGCCAAGTCGGCGGCGGACTCGGCCCGGTGCCGCGCGGCGACCACCGCTCCGACCGCGATCGTCCCGGCGAAGACCGCCGTGCCGAGCATCGCCAGGGCCAGCAGCCAGACCGTCGCCGAACCGGCGTCCGGCCCGCGCCCACCGACGGCGGCCGCCCGGGCGGTACGCGTCCTCGCCCACCGCCGCGCCCCCGACCGCACCCCGGTCAGGTCGGCCATGAACCACCACCTCCCGCGATTCCCGCACCTCCCGTGACCCCCACGAGGGTGTCCTCCCGCGCCGCCACCGCGGTCGCGCCCAGCCGCACCGCGAGCAACCCGCCGAGCCTGCCCGGCGCCCCGCACAGCGCGTCCACCTCCACCCGCACCACCTCCGCCGCCATCGCCACCCGCACCTGAGCCCCCGGCGGCGCGGCCGCGCGGGCGAGTTCGGCGGCGTCCGCCTCCCCGCGTGCGGCCGCCCTGGCCCCGACCCTGGCCGCGTCCACACAGCGGATCTGCGCGGCCGCCGCCAGCACGCCCCAGATCAGCATCGCCGCGAGCAGGACGAGCGCCGGCAGGGCCACCGCGGTCTCCGCCGTGACGAAGCCCGCATCACCGCGCCGGCCCGGCCGCAGCGACCACGCCCGCCCGCCACCACGTGCCGGCGCCAGGCCAGGGCGGACCTTCGGCCTCCCGCCATCCACCCGAAGGCGGCGCGCGGCGGCGTCGGAGGGACACGATGCGGTGGGGGCGCCTCCCGACCGAAGGCCAGGGGCCACCAGGCGGCCGATGGCAACGCGACCAGACGCGTTCCCCAACGCCGCCACGCAGGCGGGAGTTCGCGGACGGTCGCTAGGTCGCATGAAGCGCCCGTTCCAGCGAATCGGTCAGCACCCCCATGATGGTCGCGCTGGTCACCACCTTGTACAGCCCGGCCGCGAGGGCACACGCGGCCAGGGTGCCGACGGCGTATTCCGCCGTGGTCATCCCGGCGTCCGACCGGCCCCGGCTCCGGGCCATCCCGCGCATCCGGCGGGCGGCCCAGCGGCTCCTGCGCCGCCACACCCCGGGCGCGTGCCGGAGCGCGAGCCCGCTGCCGGGCCTCGTCGCGATCACTGCGGTCATGAATCTCTCCTGTCTCCGAAATACGAAATACCGAATACCGATGCCCCGCCGTACCGATGCCCCCGACGCCTACGCGGCTGCCGCCAACGCCGCCGCCCTCGGCTTCGCCGCCGATCCGCTTGGCGCGGCCCCTCGTTCACCCGCCCTGGGCAAAGCGGGCGGTGAGGCCGATGACGACCGGCACCACGCCGATCAGGACGAAGGCCGGGAGGAAGCAGAGCCCGAGCGGAGCGGTGGCGAGCACCCCCGCCCGGCGGACCCGGGCGTGGGCCGCCCGGGCTGCCGCCGTCCGCCGCCCCTGCGCGAGCCCGATCAAGGGCTCGGCCGCCGGAGCCCCGCCGAGGCTCGTCCGGACCAGGCAGCGCGCCAGCGGGGCCAGCGACGGGTGCTGCTCGCCCAGACGGCTCCAGCACAGTTCCGGCGGCGCGCCCAGGGCCAGTTCGGCACCGATCGCGACCAGCCGGGGCCCCATCGGCGCCCCCACGCTCCGACCGACCGCCGACACCGCCGCCGAGGGTGAGGCCGCCGAACCGAGGCAGGCCGCCAACAGCTCCGCACTCAGCGGGAGTTGCCTGCTCAGCAACTCCTCCTCCAGGACCGCCCGCCGCTCCGTCGGGGACCGCACCCGGGCCGACCACCGGTGCACGCCCGCCGCCAGCACCGCCCCGACGACCACCCCGACGGCGCCGCCCAGCAGCACCGCCGCGCCGACCCCGGCGCCCGCCGCCAGGACCACGGGCCGCCAACGCCCGCCGCCTCCACCACTACCGCCCGGAGCCGACGCCCTCGCCCCCTCCCCCGGCGCCACTCGCACCAACACTCGGCCGAGCACCCGCCGTTGTCGCGCCCGCCCGCGCACCAGCACCACGCCGGCCACCACCACCGGACCCCCGGCGATCAGCCACCCGAGTCCCCGGATCACCCCGACACCACCTGCGCCCGCGTCCGGACCCGCGCCCGTACCCGTGAGAGCCCGCAGCTCCCGCCGCCACCAGCACCCCGCGCCCCGGCAGCCCACCGGGGTGCCTCCAGGGCGCCCCGAGGGCCCTCAGCGCCCTGAGCCGCCGCCCGGACGATGCGCGCCGTCCAGAGCACACCCAGGCCCTCCAGTGCCGCGCCCGCACCGAAGCACCCCAGCCCAGCCGGCGTGTGCAGCAGGACGCCCACCGGCCGGGCCCCGAGCGCCGACCCCAGCAGCAGCCCGGCGGCCGGCAGAGCCGCCAGGACGGCGATCGTGGTCCGCGGCCCCGCCAGTTCCCCGGCGATCTCCTCCGCCAGTGCCCGCTCACCGCGCAGCGCCTCCGCCACCCGGTCCAGCGCGACGGCCAGCCCCGACCCGCCGTCGGACGCGACCCGCCAACAGGCCGCGATCGCCGACGCCCCGCTCCCGCCCGGCAGTTCGGCGAGCAGGTGCAGCGCGGCGGGCACGTCCCCGCCGTACCGGCCCGCCGCGAGCCGCGCCACCGGCTCCCCGCCGAGCCGGTGCAGCCCGTCCGGGTCGGCCGCGAGGCGGGCCGTGACCAGGTGCAACGCCTGCTCCGGCGTCGCCCCGCTGCGCAACTCCCCTGCCAGCCCCGCGCAGAGCTCCACCACGGCGGCCGCCCGCCGCCCGGCCTCCACCGTCACGCGCCGCCGCAGCCGCCACCGCCGCAGCGGCAGTACGGCCAGCCCGGCGGCGAGCACCGGCAGCGGCGAGGAGGTCGCCTGCCCGGCGGCCAACCCCACGGGCAGGAGCAGCAGTTCGGGCGCCCGCCAGTCGAACGGTCGGGGCCGGGCGCGCCCCGCAGTCACCGCCGGCGGGCCCGGCACCGGAACGGGCGGGGGCCCACTGCCGGCCAGCACCAGCCTGAACCGGCGCCCGCCCGGCAGCTGCTCCTGCACCGCACGCCACGCGGCGACGGCCACCAGGCACAACACCAATGCCCAGCAGAAAGAACTCTGAATGCCCATCACGTCAGGACCCTCCCGGTCGTCGGTCTTTCCTGTTCCACGCCCCGAGCAGTGCCAAGGCGCCCACCACGCACCCGCCCAGCAGCAGGACGAACGCGAGTTCCGCCACCCGCACAGCCGCACCCGCACCCGCACCCGCACCCGCCAACCCGGTCACCGCCGCCGTCACGTCGGCCCCGCCCCGAGCGACACACCACGCACCGCCAGCAGCCCGACCAGCCGCTCCCAGCCCGCCCCGGGAACCAGCCCGCCCGAAACCGGGAACTCCACCGCGGGGGTGGTGACGGCCAGCCCGTCACGGCCGGCGGCCAGCGTGTGGATCTCCGCCACCCGGCGGCGCCCCGAGCCCGGCTCCCTGACCAGGTGCACCACCAGGTCGAGCGCGGCCCGGAGTTGGCTGTGCAGCGCGGGCCGGTCGAGCCCAGCGAGCGAGCCCAGCGCCTCCAGCCGGACCGGCACGTCCGCCGCCGTGTTGGCGTGCACCGTGCCGCAGCCGCCTTCGTGCCCGGTGTTCAACGCGGCCAGCAGATCCGACACCTCGGCCCCGCGGACCTCTCCGATCACCAGCCGGTCCGGACGCATCCGCAGCGCCTGCCGGACGAGGTCCCGCAGGGTGAGCTCACCCAGCCCCTCCTGGTTGGGCGGTCTGCTCTGCAACCGGACCACGTGCGGATGGGCCGGCCGCAGTTCGGCGGAGTCCTCCGCGATGACGATCCGCTCCTGAGGCCCGACCAGGCCGAGCAGGGCCGCGAGCAGCGTGGTCTTGCCCGTGCCCGTCCCGCCGGACACCAGCAGCGACAGCCTGGCCCGCAGGATGCCGGCCAGCAGGCCGGCGCCCTCCGGCGGCAGTGCCCCGCCCGCCACCAGTTCGTCGAGCGTGAACGGCTGGGGCCGGCAGACCCGCAGCGAGATGTGCGTGCAGCCGGCCGCGATCGGCGGCAGCACGGCGTGCAGGCGGGTGCCGTCCGGCAGCCGGGCGTCCACCCAGGGCCGCGCGTCGTCCAGCCGCCGCCCGGCCGCGGTGGCCAACCGGTGGGCCAGCCGCCGTACCGCCTCGGCGTCGGCGAACCGGATTCCGGCGGCCCGGTGCAGACCGCCGCCACGGTCGATCCACACCTCGTCCGGACCGTTCACCAGGACGTCCGTGACATCGGGCGCCGCCAGCAGCCGCTCCAGCGGGCCCGCACCCACCAGTTCGGCGCGCAACGAGCGCACGGTGTCCAGGACTTCGTCCCCGCCGAGCGGCGGCCGGGTGGCCCGCAGCACGGCCGCGACCGACCCCGCCGTCGGGGCGGCACCCGACTCGGCCAGCCGCAGCCGGACCGCGTCCACCAGCTCCGCCGTCCGCTCCTCCCGGGCGGTGCGCCCGTACGGGCAGGGGTGGCGCGGTACTTCGGGTGGCCCGCCGGGCGGCGGCACGCTCCTGAGCGGCCGGTGCTCCCACGCACCGTCGCCCCGACTCTTCGGACCGCCCCCCGCCCGCACGGTGGGGCCTGTTCTGCGCAGACGGACCATCAGTACACACCTCCTCCGACCACCGGCACCGGCGGCAACACCTCGTCCAGGAAGGTCTCGCAGAAGCGCGCGAGCGGGCCGCCGTCCCGGATGCCGGGCGGGACGCCCTTCTCGACGTCCTCCGCCAGGCCGGGTTCCGGCTTCAACTCCCCCGCGAGCTCCAGCCGCAGCCCGCGGGCGATCCGGTGGGCCGGGAGTCCGGAGGTGCGCGGCGACCGCACCACCGCCCGGACGTCCCCGAGCCGCATCCGGGCGGCCGCCGCGACCCGGTCGGCGGCGGCCACCGCGCGCAGTTCGGCCGGCACCACCAGGAGCGCCAGGTCGGACTGCTCCAGCGCCTGCCCGGCGGCCGCGTCGAGATGGCGCGGCACGTCGACGACGACCAGCCCGCCGCGCCGCCGGGAGGCGGCCAGCACGCTGCGCATGGCCTCCGGCGGCACGGTCAGGGTGTCGCCGCGGTCCCAGGACAGGCAGGAGAGCGCGGAGAGCCGTTTGAGCACCGGTAGCGCCCTGGCCAGTTCGACCCCGCTGACCCGCCCGCGCGAGCCGGCCAGATCGGGCCAGCGCAGCCCGCGGGCCGCCTCGCCGCCGAGCAGGATGTCGAGGCCGCCGCCCAGCGGATCTCCGTCGATGAGCATCGTCCGCCGCCCAGCCCGCGCGGCCGTGACCGCGAGGGCGCAGGCCAGGGTCGAGGCCCCGGCCCCGCCCCGGCCGCCGAGGACAGCGACGGTGAGCGCCGGGGAACCGGCACCCTCGGCCGCGTCGGCGATCCGGTCGAGCAGCCAGGCCTCGGCGTCGGGGAGGAACAGCACGTGCTCGGCGCCGAGTTGGACGGCTCTGACCCACACCCCGGCGTCGTCGAGGTCCAGCCCGAGCAGCAGCACCCCGCCGCGCCGGCCGAGCCCGGAGCACCGGGTGGCCTGGTCGTCCCCGATGAGCACCAGTGAGGCGCCCTCCCAGAGCTCGCGCGGCGGTGGTGCGCCCCGGATCAGCCTCGGTTCGGTGCCGGCGGCCGCGCAGAGCCGCAGCAGGTGCTCGGCCAGGCCCTCGTCCTCAGTGACGACGAGCGGGCCGCTGGCCCCGGGCCCTTCGGTGGTGCTGTGGTCGGCGATCGGCGTCGACATGGTGGGCTCCCCTCTGCGCCGACGGCCGCCAGGGGCGGTCCGGGGCGCACGTCGGACGGTTCCGGCGGACGGCCGCCCGGCAGACCTCGTGGGAGAGAGGGAGATGAGATCCGCCCGGCGACCGCCGCCGACCATCACGGTGGGGGGAGATCGGGATTCCGTCATCCACGATGCGAATCCCTGTGGATAACTCGTGGGCTGTGGAGGAAAACGTTCACCCGGGCGAGGGATTAATCGTCAAGGAATTGACGATCGGGGATCACGGATGTGAACCGGAAGCCCGTCGCACCTTCGTCGGCCACTCGGCGGACCGTCCCGGCCGCCGCTCGGGCACCCCGCCGCAGCAGCCCGCCCCACCGATCGGAACCAGCCGAACAGCCATGGACAGCCATGAGCAAACAGCGACGCAGAGTGACGAAAGGTGGTCAGTGGACCAGGGTGTCTACACCCCCTGTACACCGTCGACGGGGCGGCCGCGGCGCTCGCCGCGAGGGGCCTTCAGGGCCTAAAAATGGCCCCGGACGTGCGACGACCCCCGCCGGGGGGGAGAGCGGGGGTCGTCTATCCACAGCCCGACTCGGGGGGGAGGAGCCGGACCGGGTTAGCACGGTCGCGAACGATCCGTGACTTCCATGGTGTACCCGAGCGGCCAGAAACACAAACCCGCACGCCCACGGGTACACCGAATGGCGGCCTGTTTTGCGGCTCCCTCTATCCTCGGTTCCCGTGGACACCACCGAGAACGCCGACGACCACGCCGACGAGTCCCCGGGCGAGGCCACCGGGCCCGCGCAGACCCGCTCACCCGTTCGCCCCAGGCCGGGCGGGCCGCGCACGGCGGCCTTCTTCGACCTGGACAAGACCATCATCGCCAAGTCGAGCGCGCTGGCCTTCAGCCGCCCCTTCTACCAGGGCGGTCTGATCAACCGTCGGGCCGTACTGCGGAGCGCGTACGCCCAGTTCGTCTTCCTGGTCGGTGGCGCGGACCACGACCAGATGGAGAAGATGCGCGAGTACCTCTCCTCGCTCACCCGGGGCTGGAACGTCCAGCAGGTCCGCGAGATCGTCGCGGAGACGCTGCACAACCTGATCGACCCGATCATCTACGACGAGGCCGCCTCACTGATCGAGCAGCACCACGCGGCCGGTCGGGACGTGGTGATCGTCAGCAGTTCGGGCTCCGAGGTGGTCGAGCCGATCGGCGCGCTGCTCGGCGCGGACCACGTGATCGCCACCCGGCTCAAGGTCGAGGAGGGCTGCTACACCGGCGAGATCGAGTACTACGCCTACGCCGAGAACAAGGCCGCCGCCATCCGGGAGTTGGCCGAGTCCGAGGGCTACGACCTGACCGCGTCCTACGCCTACAGCGACTCCTCCACCGACCTGCCGCTGCTGGAGGCCGTCGGCCACCCGTCGGCGGTCAATCCCGACCGCGCGCTGCGGAAGGAGGCGCAGGCCCGGGAGTGGCCGGTGCTGGTCTTCGACCGGCCGGTGGAACTGCGGCGGCGGCTCCCGGAGTTCTCCGCGCCGAGCGGCTCGGTGCTGACGGCCGTGGCGATCGGGACGGCGGCCGTGACCGCCGGGGTGATCTGGTACCTGGCCCACCGGCGCCGCCCGGAGGCCTGAGCCACCCGCCGCGGGCCCCCGCCACGCGGGCGCCTGCGGGCTCCGCAACGCAGGCAAATCAGACAATCAGCACAGAGTTCTCTTTTCGGGTTCCCCTTTCGCCCGAAACGCGATACAAATGAAGCACGGCCCGCGAGACCCGGTCAGGACCCGAAGAGGTCAAACCGACAACGCAGTTAAGGCCCCACGGACCGCGTGTACAGATAACCGAGCACCCACATGCAGCCGACCCGCTGTCGGGCCGCTGGACCAGACGAACGGGCAGGATCCCCGTCTGATCAGCACTTCCGGTGCATGCATGGTCACCCGGTATCTGCACCAGCGGCGGCACCAGGCAGGATCGGGTGCCGCCGCATCTTCGTGCCGGAAGCGCCGGGAAGTGCCAGAAGCGCCCGCGCCCCCGCCGCGCCCGCGACCCGACCGGCCGCGCTCAGACCATCCCGCGCTGCATCGCCTCGCAGACCGCCGTACTCTCCCGCACCCCGAGCCGCAGCGCCCGCCCGCAGTGCGCGATCCAGGCCGCCATCCCCTCGGCCGTGCCCGCCAGGTAGCCGGCCAGGGCCCGCCGGTAGGCGTCGGTGCCGAGTTCCGCCAGCCCGACCTCGGCCGGGCAGATCGACTTCGGGTCGAGCCCCTCGGCGAGCAGCACGATCCGCTGGGCAGCCCGCGCGATCACGCCGTTGTGCGCCCCGAACGGCCGCAGCGCGAGCAGTTCGCCGTGCACCACGGAGGCGACCACCAGGGCCGGCGTCCCCACGCCCTGGCCCTCGGCGCGTGCCACCAGCAGCCGGGAGAGCTGGTCGAGCCGGGCCGCGACCTCCTCCGCGCCCGGGGCGGGCGGCAGCACGGGCAGCGGTCCGTCCACCTGGACGACCTCGACGCTCTCCACCGGCTCGAGCCGCAGCGGGAACAGGTCCTCGACGCCTTCACCCGTACGGCGGGGCCGCCCGGCGGACGGCTCGCCGTCGCCGACGGCGAGCAGGTGCAGCCGGGCCAGCACCTGGAGCGGCGAGTGCCGCCAGATGCTGAGCAGCTGGCCGGCCTCGGCGGCGATCCGCAGGGCCGCGCCGACCGTCCGGGCCTCGGGGTCCGCGCTGAAGTCGCTGCGGCGCCGGACCTCCTCCAGCGGCCAGTCCGCTCCGGCCAGCGCCGCCGACGCGCGGGCGCCGCGCAGCGCGGACTCGGAGGTGACCTCGGCCGCGCGGCGGCGCATCACCCGGTGGCCGTAGAGCCGGTCGACGGCCTTGCGGACCTCGGCCACGGCGTCGGACACCCCGGGGAGCTGGGCCAGCGGGGCGAGGGGATCTGTTCCAGTACTCACCTACCCGAGAGTAATGAACAGCCGCCCCCTCCCGGAACAGCAACCCCGGATCACCCGTTAGAGGCAATCCTCACTTCCCTCCGCCGAGGAGACCCAAACCCCGGCTAGCATGGCCACTATCGGAGACGATAACTATTTCCAATTAGGGCGCCTCGGCATGTGCGGCCCCTGAACAGGTGGCCCCCGAGCGCGGGCCCAGAGCGAGAGCCGGAGTCCCAGATGAAGATCGCCTTCGTCGGCAAGGGCGGCAGCGGGAAGACCACGCTGTCCGCACTGTTCATCCGCCATCTGGCCGCAGCGGGCCGACCGGTCATCGCCGTCGACGCCGACATCAACCAGCACCTGGCCCCGGCCCTGGGTCTGACGGATGCCCAAGCCGCGGAGCTGCCCTCGCTCGGCGCGCACCTGCCGGAGATCAAGGAGTACCTGCGCGGCAGCAACCCGCTGATCCGCTCGGCCGACGAGATGATCAAGACCACGCCGCCCGGCCGGGGTTCGCGCCTGCTGCGGATCGTCGAGGAGAACCCGGTCTACGCCGCCTGCGCCCGCCCGATCGCCCTGGACGAGGGCTCGGTCCGGCTGTTGGCGACCGGCGCCTTCACCGAGGAGGACCTCGGGGTGGCCTGCTACCACTCCAAGGTCGGCGCGGTGGAACTACTGCTCAACCACCTGCTGGACGGCCCCGACGAGTACCTGGTCACCGACATGACGGCGGGCTCGGACTCCTTCGCCTCCGGCCTGTTCACCCGCTTCGACCTGACCTTCCTGGTGGCCGAACCGACCCGCAAGGGCGTCTCCGTCTACCGCCAGTACAAGGACTACGCCCGCGACTTCGGCGTCCGGCTGCGGGTGATCGGCAACAAGGTGCAGGGCCCGGACGACCTGGCGTTCCTGCGCCGGGAGGTCGGCGACGACCTGCTCACCACCTTCGGACACTCGGACTGGGTGCGCCGTCTGGAGCAGGGCGCCGAGCCGCCGCTGAAGTCGCTGGAGCCGGCCAACCGGGCCGTCCTGGAGGAGCTGCGGACCGAGGCCGAGTCCGCGTACGGGCAGCGGGACGTGCGCCGCTACACCGAGCAGGCCGTGCTCTTCCACCTGCGCAACGCGGAGAGTTGGGCCAACGCCAAGGTCGGCATCGACCTCGCGACCCAGGTGGACGAGACCTTCGTGCTGGGCGGGCTCGGGGTCGGCGGCGAGCGGCCCGCCCCGGCGGGTGCGCGCGCCTGACGCCGCTCCGCCCGAACGGGCCGCGGCCCTCCCCCCTTCCCCGGGGAGGGCCACGGCCCGTTCCGCACGTCCGGACCGCCCGGCGCCACCGAGCGCCCGGCCGCCCTCAGCTCCGCCAGCAGATTCCCAGCGGTTCGAACACCACCCAATGGGGTGAATCGGGGGGTTTTGCCCTTCCCTCCCGAAATGACGCTGTGCAAAGCTTTCATTACCCTCGGTTTACCGAGTCTTGATGGTCCGTCCCGACGGCCCTCGGCGAGACGTCCCGCACCTCGCCCAGGTCCCTGGCGGGCCCTGATGGTCAAGGTCCGGCCGGTGACACCCGCACTCCCCGCCGCGCCCTCGCCATCCCGCCACACCGTCGCGACCCACGACAGCCGATCCGCCCCGGAGCCCCACCCCGGACTCACCGCCGGACCTGACTGCGTTCGTTCCCCCGGACAGACGGGAAGACAATGACCCTCGACATCTCCAGCGCCCCCATCGCCTCCGACACCACCGACCACGCACCACCGGGCCCCGGCACCAAGGCCCGCTGGGCCCAGGACCTCTCCGCCTCCCTGGTGGTCTTCCTGATCGCCGTGCCGTTCTCCCTCGGCATCGCGCTCGCCACCGGCGCCCCGCTCACCGCCGGCCTCGCCGCCGCGGCCGTCGGGGGCATCGTCGTCGGACTGTTCGGCGGCACCCCGCTCCAGGTCAGCGGCCCCTCCGCCGCGCTGACCGTGATCACCGCCGGTCTGATCGTCCAGTACGGGTGGCGGGCCACCTGCGCCATCACGCTGGCCGCCGGGCTGCTCCAACTCCTGCTCGGCGTGCGCCGGGTGGCCCGGACCGCGCTCGCCGTCTCGCCCGCCATCGTGCACGGCATGCTGGCCGGGGTCGGACTCACCATCGCCATCGCGCAGCTGCACGTCGTCCTCGGCGGCTCCCCGCAGAGCTCCGCGATCGCCAACCTCCTCGCGCTGCCGGGCCAGTTGGCCGGGCCGCACCCGCCCGCGCTGCTCGCTGGATCGGTGACCGCGGCCGTCCTGCTGGGCTGGCCCCGACTCGGCCGACTCCCCGGCCGCGCGGGCGAGTTCGGCGCCAGGCTGGCCAAGGTGCCGGGCCCGCTGGCCGCCGTCGCCACCGCGACCGCGCTCGCCCTGGCCCTGGACCTGCGGCTCGCCCACATCGGGCTGCCCGCCTGGCAGCCGCACGCCCTCGTGCCCGCGCTGCCGCACGGCCCGCTGGCCGGAGTGCTGGCCGCCGTCCTGACCGTCACCGCCGTCGCCAGCGTGGAGTCGCTGCTGTCCGCCGTCGCGGTCGACCGGATGTCCCGCCGCACCGGCGACCTCGACCGCGAACTGCGCGGCCAGGGCCTGGCCAACATCGTCAGCGGGCTGGTCGGCGGGCTGCCCGTCGCCGGCGGCGCCGTCCGCAGCACCGCCAACGTGCGGGCCGGCGGCCAGAGCAGGTGGTCCTCGGTGCTGCACGGCGTCTGGGTGCTCGCCGCCGCACTGGCGCTGACCGGCGGGCTGCGCCGGATCCCGCTGGCCGCGCTGGCCGCGCTGGTGCTGGTGGTCGGGCTGCAGATGGTGAGCTTCGCGCACATCCGCAACGTGCACCGGCACCGCGAGTTCCCGGTCTACCTGACCACCGTGCTCGCCGTGGTGGCGCTCGGCGTGCTGTGGGGCGTCGCGCTCGGCGCCGGCACCGCCGTACTGCTCGCGCTCTACCGGCTGACCCGCGCCCACGTGGACGTGCTGGCCGGCCCGGCGGGCGCGGTCACCGTCCAGACGCACGGGCCGCTCACCTTCACCGCCGTGCCCCGGCTGAGCCGGGCGCTGGCCGGGATCCCCTCCGGCGCCGAGGTCACCGTGGTCCACGACGGCTCCTTCCTGGACCACGCCGCGTACGAGACGCTGCACAGCTGGCGGACGGGCCACCAGGCCGCGGGCGGCCGGGTCTCGATGGTGACGCGCCGCAGCGACGACGAGGTGCTCGACCCCGACGGCACCGTCCGGGCGGGCAGCTCACCCGGCCCGCACCGCTGCCGGGCCTGGACGCCCTGGGTCGGCCACCACTGCGTCGAGCAGCAGGAGGATCCGCACGGCCGACTGCTGGACGGTGTCCGGGTGTTCCAGCAGCACACCGCCCCGCTGATCCGCCCCGAACTCGCCCGGCTGGCCCGGGAGGGGCAGACGCCCTCCCAGCTCTTCCTGACCTGCGCGGACTCCCGGATGGTCACCAGCATGATCACCAACAGCGGGCCGGGGGACCTGTTCACCGTCCGCAACGTCGGCAATCTGGTGCCGGCCCCGTACGAGCCCGGCGCGGCCGACGACTCGGTGGCGGCCGCGGTGCAGTACGCGGTCGAGGTCCTGGAAGTCGGATCGATCACGATCTGCGGCCACTCCGGCTGCGGCGCGATGAAGGCCCTGCTGGACGGCGTGCACGAGCGCCCCGGGCCGCCCACTCCGCTGGCCCGCTGGCTGCGCAACGGCCGCGGCTCGCTGGACCGGCTCCGCCGGGTCCCCGCCGGGTTCGACGCGCGGCCGGTGGTGGACCTGGTGGAGCAGCTCTGCATCACCAACGTGGTCCAGCAGTTGGACCAGCTGCTGGCCAACCCGGCCGTGGAGCGCCGGGTGGAGGAGGGCACCCTGCGACTGGTCGGGATGTACTTCGACTTCGCGACCGCCCAGGCCTACGTACTCGACCGGGCCGAGGGGACGTTCAGTCCGATCGAGGCGCGCATCGGGACGGCGGCGGCCGGAACCACGGCCGGCCGGGCAGCGCCAGGGGCGCCGCCGAGCGGGCCGCTGGCGGGCGACACGCCCGAACGGGTGAATGAGGACGGCCGGGTTCCCGCCGGCGGCACCGAGGACGGCCCCCGGCTGGCCGCCTGAGAGCCGGGCCCGTGTCCCCGCCGGGCGGGCCGGGGCGCGGGCCCTCCGGCCGTCGTACGGCGCACCGCCCAGAAGCGGTGCGCCGTACGATGGTCCGTTCGACAGCCGGTCAAAGGTCTACACCAATTACCCGGAGGCTCTTGTCAAGTGCCCCATTCGCCTGGTGAGCTGTGCGCTGGGACACACGGGACAATCCCCACGCACGGGATCGTCTCCGATCATGACTCGATGAGGAGTGCGCGTTGAGCAACGAGAGCCTGGCCAACCTGCTCAAGGAGGAGCGGCGATTCGCTCCGCCGGCAGAGCTCGCCGCCGCCGCCAACGTCACCGCGGCCGCGTACGCGCAGGCCTCCGAGGACCGCCTGGGCTTCTGGGCCGAGCAGGCCCGCCGCCTCAGCTGGGCCGTCGAGCCGACCGAGACGCTGGACTGGTCCAACCCGCCCTTCGCCAAGTGGTTCGCCGACGGCAAGCTCAACGTGGCCTACAACTGCGTCGACCGCCACGTCGAGGCCGGCCACGGCGACCGGGTCGCGATCCACTTCGAGGGCGAGCCCGGCGACAGCCGCTCGATCACCTACGCCCAGCTCAAGGACGAGGTCTCGCAGGCCGCCAACGCGCTGCTGGAGCTCGGCGTCCGCAAGGGCGACCGGGTCGCGGTCTACCTGCCGATGATCGCCGAGGCGGTCGTCGCGATGCTCGCCTGTGCCCGGATCGGCGCCACCCACTCGGTGGTCTTCGGCGGCTTCTCCGCCGACGCCGTCGCCTCCCGCATCGAGGACGCCCAGGCCAAGCTCGTCATCACCGCCGACGGCGGCTACCGCCGCGGCAAGCCGTCCGCGCTCAAGCCGGCCATCGACGAGGCGCTCACCAAGGTCGACGGCGTCGAGCACGTCCTGGTGATCCGCCGCACCGGGCAGGACATCTCCTGGACCGAGGGCCGTGACGTCTGGTGGCACGAGATCACCGCGCGCCAGTCCACCGAGCACACCCCCGAGGCGCACGACGCCGAGCACCCGCTGTTCATCCTCTACACCTCGGGCACCACCGGTAAGCCCAAGGGCATCCTGCACACCTCGGGCGGCTACCTCACCCAGGCCAGCTACACCCACCACGCGGTCTTCGACCTCAAGCCGGAGACCGACGTCTACTGGTGCACCGCCGACATCGGCTGGGTCACCGGCCACTCGTACATCGTCTACGGCCCGCTCTCCAACGGCGCCACCCAGGTCATCTACGAGGGCACCCCGGACACCCCGCACCAGGGCCGGTTCTGGGAGATCGTCCAGAAGTACGGCGTGACGATCCTCTACACCGCGCCGACCGCGATCCGCACCTTCATGAAGTGGGGCGACGACATCCCCGCGAAGTTCGACCTGTCCTCGCTGCGGGTGCTGGGCAGCGTCGGCGAGCCGATCAACCCCGAGGCGTGGATCTGGTACCGCGAGCACATCGGCGCCGGGAAGACCCCGATCGTGGACACCTGGTGGCAGACCGAGACCGGCGCCATGATGATCAGCCCGCTGCCGGGCGTCACCGAGACCAAGCCGGGCTCGGCCCAGCGCGCCCTGCCGGGCATCGCGGCCACCGTGGTCGACGACGAGGCCAACGAGGTCCCGAACGGCTCCGGCGGCTACCTGGTGCTCACCGAGCCGTGGCCGTCCATGCTGCGCACCATCTGGGGCGACGACCAGCGCTACATCGACACCTACTGGTCGCGCTTCGCGGGCCGCTACTTCGCCGGTGACGGCGCCAAGAAGGACGAGGACGGCGACATCTGGCTGCTCGGCCGGGTCGACGACGTCATGCTCGTCTCGGGCCACAACATCTCCACCACCGAGGTCGAGTCGGCCCTGGTCGGCCACCCGTCGGTGGCCGAGTCCGCCGTGGTCGGCGCCGCGGACGCCACCACCGGCCAGGCCATCGTCGCCTTCGTGATCCTGCGCGGCGGCGCCACCGAGAGCCCGGAGCTGGTCGAGGAGCTGCGCGCGCACGTCGGCCGCACGCTCGGCCCGATCGCCAAGCCGAAGCAGGTCAAGGTGGTCGGCGAGCTGCCGAAGACCCGCTCCGGCAAGATCATGCGCCGTCTGCTGCGCGACATCGCCGAGGGCCGCGAGGTCGGTGACACCACCACCCTCGCCGACAGCACGGTGATGAGCCAGATCCAGGCCCAGCTGCCGCCGGCGGGTGGCAACGGCTGAGCCGGCCGGCACGGTGAAGCGTGCCCCGGGCGGTGGTCACCGCCCGGGGCACAGCCATGCCGTGGGTCCGAAGCCCACGTCCGGTCGGCCTCCGGGGTGTGCTGCGGGGCGGCCGGGAGCAGGCGGTGCCCCGCGGCCAACGGTGCCGCGTTCACCCGTCCGCACGCGGCCTGGGCCATTCGGGTGCCGCGCCACTGCTCCTCCGGAGTGCAGAACCAGCCCGTAGGGCTTAAGTCCTTGAATAGGACAATCCGGATGTCACCCGAACGATCCCCTAGACTGTTAACGACGCATCAAGATCCCTGGACGGGAATCCGAGCGTCACAGGGCGCGCCGGGAAGTCTGGTCGGCAACTGCACCACCCGTGCATCCGTTGCCGCTCCCAGCCCCTCAGGAGGTCCTCGTGACCGACCAGCCGCCCGTCCACGAGCCGACGACCCGCCGCCGGCAGCTGCTCGGCCGGCTGTCCCTGCCCGAGCGGACGTTCATCACCGACGCCCTGCGCACCGAGACCGTCGGCGGCGTACTGCTGCTGCTCGCCGCCGTGGTCGCACTGGTCTGGGCCAACGTCTGGCCGCACGCGTACGAGAGCGTCCTCGACTACACCGTCGGGCCGTCCGCCCCGCTGCACCTCGACCTCACCCTCGGCAACTGGGCCAAGGACGGCCTGCTGACGATCTTCTTCTTCGTGGCCGGGATCGAGCTCAAGCGCGAGTTCGTCGCGGGCGAGCTGCGCACCCCGAGCGCCGCGCTGCTCCCGGTGGTGGCCGCCGTCTGCGGGGTCGCGCTGCCGGCGATCCTGTTCGCCCTCGTCAACTCGGGCAGCGGCGGTCACCCCAGCGGTTGGGCCATCCCGACCGCCACCGACATCGCCTTCGCGCTCGGCGTGCTGGCCGTGGTCGGCAGCCACCTGCCATCCGCCCTGCGCGCCTTCCTGCTCACCCTCGCCGTGGTGGACGACCTGATCGCGATCCTGATCATCGCGGTCTTCTACAGCTCCGGCATCAAGTTCTGGGCGCTCGGCCTGGCCTTCGCCGGCCTGGTGCTGTTCTGGTTCCTGCACCGGCGCGGGGTGCACGGCTGGTACCTGTTCGTGCCGCTGGCCGTCGTGAACTGGGCACTGATGCACGAGAGCGGCATCCACGCCACGGTCGCGGGCGTCGCGATGGGCCTGATGCTGCGCTGCCACCGGGAGGGCGACGAGCAGCACTCCCCCGGTGAGCACATCGAGCACCTGGTCCGCCCGATCTCGGCCGGCCTGGCCGTCCCGGTGTTCGCGCTGTTCGCCGCCGGGGTGACGATCTCCGGCCCGACGCTGCGCGAGGTGTTCACCCAGGCCACGCCGCTCGGCATCGTCATCGGCCTGCTGGTCGGCAAGACGGTGGGCATATTCGGCGGCACCTGGCTGGCCGCCCGGTTCACCCGGGCCGAGCTGAACCCGAAGCTCAAGTGGGCCGACATGTTCGCGGTCTCGGTGCTCGCGGGCATCGGCTTCACCGTCTCGCTGCTGATCAGCGAACTGGCGTTCCGCGACGACCTGGCCCTCGCCGACCTCTCCAAGACGGCCGTCCTGGTCGGCTCGCTGCTCTGCGCGACGGTGGCCACCGTGCTGCTCAAGCTCCGCAACCGGCACTACCGCGCGCTGTGCGAGGAGGAGGACCGGGACGTGGACGGCGACGGCGTCCCGGACGTCTACCAGGAGGACGACCCGGCCTGGCGGGCCCGGGCCGCCGGGCTCGCCCCGCGACCCGACGGCGAGGGGCCGCAGACGCCCCGCTGAGGCCCGCCGGCGGCCCGGCAGTGCCCGGACACGTCCCCCCGGCGGGGCCCCGGAGTGGTGTGCGACTGACCGGTAGGGGCATGATTCTGAGCTGTCGACAGTCCACTGACGCCTCCGGGCCCCTCCGGCCCCCCGAACCGCACCACGCGGCGGCGTCACGCCGCACAGCCGCAGAGGAGAACCGCTGATGCCCGCAGGAGCCGCAGACCCGTCCAGCAACGGCCGGGCGCCCTACGAGGGCGAGCGTTCGGTGGGGCAGCTGTTCGCGGCGGCCACCGCCGACCTGTCCGCACTGGTCCACGACGAGATCGCGCTCGCCAAGGCCGAGATCCGGGCGGACGTCAAGCGCGGCGTCTCCGGGGGCGTCTCGCTGGGCGTCGCCGCCGTGGTGGCGCTGGCCGCCGTCCCGATGCTGAGCGCCGCGGCGGCCTTCGGCATCCACGCGCTGGGACTGTCGCTCGGCTGGTCGTTCCTCATCGTGGCCGGCGCCTACCTGCTGCTCGCGGTGCTGCTCGGGCTGATGGCCTGGCGCTCGTTCAAGCGGATCGAGAAGCCGCACCGCACCATCGAGGGCGCCCAGAAGACCGCCGACGTGCTGAAGAACGCCCGGCCTCGGCCGGCCACCAAGGAGGAGATCGACCGGGCCCTGGGCCGCATCCCGTAACGGCCCTTCCGGCGGCGGCGCACAGCCGCCCGCCCGGACCCGCCGGGAGCGAGTACCGGGCGCCGTCCGGCGCACGGATGTGACACGCTCTCGGTATGCCGCTTGACCAGAAGCCCGTGCCCGCGCAGCCGTCCGCCGACTCCGGACCCGACCTGGCACCCGGGGGGGAGCCCGCCGAGGAGAGCCCCGGCACCGCCCCGGACGGCGGCGCCGAGGCCTGGAGCGTCCGGCAGAGCGGCCCGTGGACGCACCGCGACCTCGCGGCCAACGGCGCCCGGTTCCACATCGCCGAACTGGGCTCGGGCCCGCTGGTGCTGCTGGTGCACGGCTGGCCCGAGTACTGGTGGGCCTGGCGCCACCAGCTGACCGCGCTCGCCGAGGCCGGCTACCGCGCGGTGGCGCTCGACCTGCGGGGCATCGGCGGCAGCGACCGCACCCCGCGCGGGTACGACCCGGGCAACCTCGCGCTGGACATCACCGGGGTGATCCGCTCGCTCGGCGAACGCCGGGCGCACCTGGTCGGGCACGCCGCCGGCGGCACGCTGGCCTGGGTGGCGGCGGTGATGCGCCCGTCGGTGATCCAGAGCCTCACCGTGGTCTCCGCCGCGCACCCCCGGGACCTGCGCCGGGCCCTGCTGACCGACCGCCGCCAGGCGGCCGCCTTCGAGCACGTGCTGGGCTTCCAGCGGCCGTGGATACCGGAACGCCGCCTGGTGGCCGACGACGCAGCGCTGGTCGGCCGCTACCTGGACGCCTGGGCCGGTCCGAACCGGCTGGACGAGGAGGCGGTGCACGCGTACCGGCAGGCCATCCAGATCCCCAGCACGGCGCACTGCTCGATCGAGCCGTACCGCTGGCTGCTGCGCTCGATGGCGCGCCCGGACGGCATCCAGTTCGCCCGGCGGATGAAGAAGCCGATCACGGCGCCGACCCTGCACGTCCAGGGCGCGGCGGACCCGGTGCTGCTGTCGCACACCGCGCTGGGCGGCGGCGAGTACGTGGCGGCACCGTACCGCTGGCGGCTGATGCCGGGGGTCGGGCACTTCCCGCACGAGGAGGCCCCGGAGCAGTTCACCGCGGAGTTGCTGGACTGGGTCGGCCGTCACAAGGAGTGACGGCACAGGAGCGGCGAAGGGCCCGCGAGGGAAGGGCCCTTGGTCCCAACTCCCTTGATCTGACGCACATATGACAACCGCATAGGCCAATTTCGACCCGTGCCCGGCGGTTACCTCCACCGGCCCAGGGGCATCCATTCCGGTATGACCTGGATGCCCGATCGCGGCGGCGCCCCGCGCGCCCGACGCCACAACAGCTCCCAGCGCTCCGCCCACCGCCCCGACTGGGCGGACGACCTCGGCTACGACGGCCCCGACCGCCGTCCGCGCCCGGCGCAGCGGCAGCAGCTCGGCATCCCCCGCATCCTCGGCCGGCGCGCCCGCTGGGTCGGCGCACGACTGCGGCGCGAGACCTGAGGCCTCGCGCCGCGTCGTCCGGCCGGTCGGTCCCGTCGGCCGGGTCGGCCGGCCGACCGGTCCCGCCGGTCAGTTCACGAGCGTCGGCGACACCGCGGTGAACCAGAGCAGGACGAAGGTCGCCACCGACATGATCGGCACCAGCACCTTGGTCTCGACGTCGTTGCCGCTGCGCTTGATCAGCACCACCTCGTAGCGCTCCTTGTGCGGCCAGAGCAGCGGCGCGCCCTTCTTGGTCAGGCAGTCGCCCAGCAGGTGCGCCAGGGTGCCCAGCGCCACCGCGTACGGCAGCCAGCCCGGCGAGTTCGGCATCCAGGTGTTCATCCCGAAGGTGCCGAGCGCGGACAGCCCGATGACGGTGATCCAGCTCTCCGGGCGGTCCCCCGGCGGGCAGAGCCGCAGCGCCCGGATCGCGAGCGCGAGCAGGAAGAACGTCAGCACCAGGGTGAAGTTGCGGCCCAGGTAGGTGACGCCCGCCCAGGTGCCGGCGCCCATCAGCGCGACGAACAGCAGCGAGTGGGTGGCGTGCCGGTGCCCGCCGGAGGCCCAGGCCACGAAGCGGCAGAGCGCCTTGGAGATCGGGCCCAGGAAGTTGGCGATCGAGCCGTCGTGGTGGTCGAGGTCCGGCAGCAGGGCCGCCCCCGCGCACAGCACCGTGCCCATCAGTATGTCCGCCGGCTGCAGCGTGGTGTGCAGCAGCAGCGGGGGCAGGAACGGTGCGGAGGCGGCGTACAGCATCGCCCCACTGACCGCGTGCGAGTGACCCATCATCGGACTACCACGACCTCCCGTAAGACTCACTCCGGGACGGCGCCCGGTTGAGCCGAACGGGTGAGCGCGGCAGAGGCTACCAGGGCGGACTGACGGTGTGACGGATATCGGATCGTCGGATCCGGCGCGTCGGACCGCCCCGGGGCCCGGTCAGAGCGCGCAGCCCTGGGTGTCCACCCGGGCGCTCGCGCTGCCGCCCTTCTCCGCGTCCTCCCGCACCTCGGCCGCGGTCAGCACGTACCCGGTGTCGGCACTGTCCAGCGACTTGGCGAACACCACGCCGTAGACCTGGCCGTCCGGGGTGAGCAGCGGGCCGCCGCTGTTGCCCTGGCGGACCAGCGAGCGGACCGAGTAGACGTCCCGGACCACCTGGCCGCGGTGGTAGATGTCCGGGCCGTTGGCCTGGATCCGGCCGCGGATACGGGCCGGCTGGACGTTGAAGGCGCCGTTCTCCGGGAAGCCCGCCACGATCGCGCTGTCGTTGGTCTTCGCCTCGCCCGCGAACGACAGCGGGGGCGCGTTCAGCTTGGGCACGTCCAGGACGGCGATGTCGCGCTGCCAGTCGTAGCGGACCACCGTCGCGTCGTACAGCTGGCCGACCCCGCCGATCTGCACGGTCGGCTCGTCGACCCCGCCGACCACGTGGGCGTTGGTCATCACCCGGTGCGGGGCGAAGACGAAACCGCTGCCCTCCAGGGTCTTGCTGCAGGAGGTGGCGGTGCCGACCACCTTGACCAGGCTCTGCTTGGCCCGCGCCACCGCCGGGCTGCCGGCCAGCGCCGGGTCGGGGGTGTCGACCTGGGTGATCGGCTCGTGCTCGAAGGGGTTGAAGACCTGCGGGAAGCCGTTGCGGGCCAGCACCTTGGAGAAGTCCGAGAACCAGTTCGGCGCGTCGTCGGGCAGCGCGTTCTGCACGCCGCCGAGGATCGCCGAGGAACGGACCTGCTTGGACACCGTCGGCAGCGACGCCCCGGCCAGCGCCGAGCCGATCAGCCAGGCCACCAGCAGCATCGAGACCACGTTCACGGCCGCGCCGCCGGTCGCGTCCAGCACCCGCGCCGGACGGCGGCCGATGTGGCCCCGGAGCTTCCAGCCGAAGTGCGCGGTGACCGCCTGGCCGATCGCGGCGCACACGATCACCACCACCACCGCCACCACCGAGGCCGTGGTGCCCGGGCTGAGGTGGTCGAGCAGCAGCGGCAGCAGTTGGACGGCCAGCAGGCCGCCGCCCAGGAAGCCGACCAGGGACAGGACACCCACGACGAAGCCCTGCCGGTAGCCCGACACGGCGAATGCCACGGCAGCGGCGATCAGCAGCACATCCAGGACGTTCACCCGGACACCCTCCCACGGCCCGCGGCCCGGCCGTGCAGACGGCCCCTCACGTGGGACCGGCGTTGCCGCCGGGCAGCGCCCGGGAGTGGTCGAGATCGCCCTGCACCAGGGCCAGCGCCTCGTCCGAGAGGTCGACGATCCGGGACGGATCCCAGGGCAGCTCCAGCCCGCCGTGATGCAGCACCCGGTCGATCACCCCGGCCGTGAACCCCCAGACCAGCCGCCCGGCCACCGCGAAGGCCGGCCCCACGTGCCCGGACGGGTGGCGCAGCCGCACCCGGTTCGCCGGGTCGGCCAGATCGGCGACCGGCACCCGGAACACCGCGCCGGTCTCGCCCTGGTCCACCGGCCGCACCGGCGACTCCTCGCGCCACCAGCCCAGCACCGGCGTCACCACGAACCGGCTGACCGGGATGTACAGCGCCGGCAGCACCGCGAACACCTGCACCCCGGCCGGGTCCAGCCCGGTCTCCTCCCAGGCCTCGCGCAGCGCCGCCGCGACCGGGCCCGGGCCGTCCGGGTCACCGTCCTGCGGATCCAGCGCACCGCCCGGGAAGGACGGCTGCCCGGCGTGCGAGCGCAGCGAGCGGGCCCGCTCGATCAGCAGCAGGTCCGGCCCGTCCGGGCCCTCGCCGAACAGCATCAGCACCGCCGCCGCCCGGCCGCCCTCCGCCGGCGGCAGGAAGCGGCTCAGCTGCTCCGGCAGCACCCGCTCGGCCGCCTCCCGCACCGGCTCCAGCCAGGCCGGCAGGCCGTCCCCCTCGACCACCCGCACCACCGACGGCTCCGGCGCCCGCCGTGCCTCGCGGGTCACTCGCCCACCGCCAGGTCCGCGATCCGCCCCTGGTGCTCGGCGGCGTCGGCCCGGGCGGCGGCCTCCCCCGGGAAGTCCCCCGGCGGCCTCAGCCGCTGCCCGGGCTGCCCGCCCAGCTCGTACTTGAGCAGCTTGCGCGCCTTCTCCGGGTCGGTCTCGCCCTCCCCGTACGACGGGCAGAGCGGCGCGACCGGGCAGGCGCCGCAGGCGGGCTTGCGGGAGTGGCAGATCCGGCGGCCGTGGAAGACCACCCGGTGCGACAGCATCGTCCACTCCGACTTCGGGAAGATCTCGGCGACGGCCGCCTCGACCTTCACCGGGTCCTCCTCGGCGGTCCAGCCGAACCGCCGGGCCAGCCGCCCGAAATGCGTGTCCACGGTGATCCCGGGCACCCCGAAGGCGTTGCCGAGGACCACGTTGGCGGTCTTGCGGCCCACGCCCGGCAGCGTCACCAGGTCGTCCAGGCGGCCCGGGACCTCGCCGCCGAAGTCGTCGCGCAGGGCGATCGAGAGGCCGATCAGCGACTTCGCCTTGTTCCGGAAGAACCCGGTCGGGCGGATGACCTCCTCCAGCTCCTCCGGGTTCGCCGCCGCCATGTCCTCCGGCGTCGGGTACTTCGCGAACAGCGCCGGCGTCGTCTGGTTCACCCGCAGGTCCGTCGTCTGCGCCGACAGCACCGTCGCCACCAGCAGCTGGAACGGGTTCTCGAAGTCCAGCTCCGGATGCGCGTACGGGTACAGCTCCGTCAACTCGCGGTTGATCCGCCGTGCCCGCCGCACCATCGCCAGGTGCGACTCCGGCTTCCCCGGCTTCACCCCCGGCACGGCCTTCGCCTTCGGTGCCGCCGCCCGGACCTTGCTCTCTGCCATGCACGAAGGCTACGCCGAACGGCCCACGGCGGGCAGCGGATCACCGGAGCCCGCGGCAGCCGCGGACCGACCTTCGGATGGGCGCCGTCTGGTGGCTCACGACGACGGGCTGCCCCAGGCTGAGGGCTACGACGACGCGAGGTGCCCATGTTCGACGAGAGCTTCGCCTTTCCCAGCAGCCTGCTGCGCCCGGTGACCGGCGCCACCGGACGCGTCGCGGTGATCGGGGCCGGGGTGGCGGGCCTCGTCACCGCCTACGAGCTCCAGCGCCGGGGCTTCGGCATCGTCCTGTACGAGCGGTCGAACCAACCCGGCGGACGGGTGCGCACGCACCGCTTCTGGGACGGCACGCACGCCGACCTGGGCGCCATGCGCATCCCCGGGAACCACCACTGCGTCCTCCACTACGTGTCCCAGTTCGGCCTGCGGACCAGGCCGTTCGTCAACTTCAACCCAGACGCCTACTACCACCTGCGCGGCCACCGCGCCCGCGTCCAGGAGGTGCACGCGCTGCACCCGGCGTACGCGCTGCGCGCCGCCGAGAAGCAGGACCCGCGACGGATCCTGGACCGGCTGCTGACGGCCGCCTGGGAGACGCTCACCCCCGACCAGCGCCAGCGGGTGCTGGACGGCCACTGGGACGACCCGGCGCTCGACCGGCTCGTCTCGGTCTCACTGTGGCAGTACGTCCACGAGCACCTGTCGCAGGACGCCTGGGACCTCCTCGGCCACGCCAGCGGCCTGGTCCACTACGAGCAGTCCTCCCTGCTGGAGGTCCTCGTCGACTACTTCGGCCTGTTCCACGCGGGCCAGGTGGAACTGGTCGACGGCACCGACCGCCTGGTGCACGCGTTCGTGCGCCGGCTGCGGCCGAGGACCCTCCAGCTGTCCACCCAGATCGACGAGCTCTCGCTGACCCGCCGGGGCGTCCGGGTGCACGGGCGGCGCCTCGGCGGCACGATCACCGAGGACGTCGACTTCGTCGTCTGCTGCGTCCCCGTCCCCGCCCTCGACCAGATCAGCTTCCGGCCCGGCCTGCCCCACCACCAGCGCCACGCGATCCGCGGCATCAGCTACGCCAGCAGCACGAAGACGCTCGTGCACACCAAGCGGCGCGGCTGGGAACTGGACGACCGGATCTTCGGCGGCGGCAGCTTCACCGACATGCCGATCCAGCAGTGCTGGTACCCGTCGGACAACGCCCGGCCCGTCGACGGCCGGACCAACGGGAGCACCGCCGGCAGGCGGCGCTGGGCCGCCCGGGACCCGCAGCGGTCCCACGAGCCCGCGGTGCTCGTCGGCGCCTACCTGTGGGGGGCCAACGCCCGGCGCTTCACCACCCTGCCGCCGGCCGACCGCGACCTGCTCGTGCTGAAGTGCCTGGAACGGCTGCACCCCGGCATCCTCCGCGACGCGGACGACATCGTGCACTGGAACTGGGACGACCAGGTCGGCATGGGCGGCGGCGCCTTCGCCCACCTCGCGCCCGGCGAGCACACCCGGTACCTGACCGGGCTCGGCGCCCCGCACCCGACCGACGACCCGAGGATCTTCTTCGCCGGAGAGCACCTGTCCGGAGCGCACGCCTGGATGCAGGGCGCCGCCCAGTCGGCCCTGGCCGTCGTCGGCCAGGTGATCGACCGGGGGCAGCCCGCCGACGAGACCGCCCGGCTGCGGGCCGGGTGAGCGCGGCACCGGCGCCCCGGCGCCGAACCGGCGAGCAGAGCGGCGCCCCGGCGACGGGAGCGGCGCTGCACCGCGACGATCTCGGCCCGCTGCTCGCCCCGGCGGCGGCCGCGACCGAGCGGATCGGGCTGGAGATCGAGAACGGCATCGTCGACCCGGAGACCGGGCTGGGCGCCCCCTACGAGGGGAAGAACGGCGTCCGGGCCGTCCTGGAGGCCGTCCTCGCCGAATGGGGCGGCACGGACCGGCGCGACAACGGCCGACTGACCGGCGTGGACCTGGCGGACACCGCCCAGATCACGCTCGAACACGGCGGCCAGGTCGAGTACTCCTCCGCCCCGGCCGCCGACCTGGCCACGGCCGTGGACGACATGCGGGCCACCATGGAACGCCTCGCGGAACTCGTCGGGCGCTTCGGCCTGGCCCTCCTGCCCGGCGGCAACCTCCCCTTCGACCGGCTCGACACCGTCTCCTGGGTGCCGATGCTCCGCGGCGCCGTCATGCGCGACTTCTTCGACCGGATCGGCGAGGCCGGCAGCGGGGCCCCGAAGATCATGTCGATGTCGCTGTCCACCCAGGTGCACCTGGACTACCTGTCCGACGAGGACTTCACCCAGAAGCTGCGGATGCTGACCGCCGCGTCCCCGGTGATCGCCGCACTGCTCGTCAACTCGCCGCTGCAGGGCGGACGGTCGAACGGGCTGCTCTCGCACAGGTCGCAGAACTGGCTGCGGATGGACCCGCGCCGCTGCGGCGTCCTGCCGCCCGCGCTGCGGCCCGACGTGAACGCCGACGACGTCATCGACTGGGCGCTGGGGATCCCGATGATCTACTACCGCGACCCGGACGGCCGGTACCGGCTCGCCCCCGACCGGCCGTTCGCCGAGATCCTGCGGCAGGGCTTCGACGACGGCACCATGCCGACCTTCGACCACTGGGTCTCCCACATGTCGCAGATCTGGACGGACGTCAGGGTCCGCCGGACCCTGGAACTGCGGGCCGGGGACGGCCCGCCGTACCCGCACATCCCGGCCGTACCGGCGCTGTGGGCGGGGCTCGCCTACCACCCCCCGTCGCGGACGGCGGCCTGGGAACTGCTGCGCCACCACGGCATGGCGGAGCACCGCGCGGCGAAGGCCAGGATCCCCGCCGACGGCCTGGACACCCTGCTGGGCGGCGACCGGATCCGCGAACTCGCGGCGGAACTCGTCCGGCTCGCCCGGGCAGGCCTGCGGGCCCGGATCCGCGCCGGCCTGGAACAGCCGAAGGTGCTGGACTACCTCGACCCGCTCGACGAGGTGCTGCGCACCGGGCAGACCTTCGCCGAACAGTGCACGGCCCGCTGGGACACCGACCTCCGCCGCGACCCCCGCCGCTACGTCGCGGCCTTCCGCGTCTGAACCCCCGACCGCCCCTCCCGCCCGAGCCGGTGGAGTTCTCCGGCCGAAGGGCCTTCCTCGCCCGAACCGTCGCGGGTTAGCGTGACCGGCGGCGGCCGGCCGCCGCCCGCCCACCGAAGAACGAGGAAGCATGGACCAGGACTTCAAGGACATCCCCACCACCACCCTGGCCGACGTGCTCGGGCGCGCCCAGGTCATGGACGTCGGCATCCGTCCGCTGTGGGCGGGGGCGCCGCGGGTGGCCGGCCCGGCGTTCACCGTGCAGTGCCCGCCCGGCGACAACCTGATGCTGCACGCGGCGATCCACCGGGCCGAGCCAGGCGCCGTGATCGTCGTCGAGTCGGGCGACCTGGACTACGCGCTGGCCGGCGGCAACGTGTGCGCCGTCGCGCAGCGCCGGGGCGTCGCGGCGTTCGTCGCCGACGGCCTGATCCGGGATCTGGGCGAGGTGCGGGAGCTGGGCTTCCCGGTCTTCGCCCGCGGTGTGATCCCGATCCCGGGGGCCAAGCGGGAGCTCGGCACGCACGGCGCGCAGGTTCGCTGCGGCGGCGTACTGGTGGCGGCCGGTGACATCGTGGTGGCCGACGAGGAGGGGGTCGTGGTGGTGCCCGCCGACCGACGCGCCGAGTCCCTGGAAGCGGCCCGCGCCAAGCTGGCCAAGGAGGCCGCCGAGACGCTGGACGACTGGGAGGCGGCGCACCGCAGCCGGATCGAGAAGACCCTCGGCGAGCTGGGCTTCACCGGCTGAACCCCTGCCCGGCGAGCCCGGCCCGGGTGAACGGGCCAGGCTCGCCGGGGCCGGGCTCGACGAGGCCAGGCTCGACGGCGCCGGGCGGCCGTGCTCCCGGCGGGCCCGCGGTCAGCCCCGGTACAGCCCGTTCAGCTCGCCGAAGCCGAGCGCACCGTCCAGCTCCGCCAGCGTCCCGGCGCCGAGCAGTTCGGCGGCCGCGCGGCGCGCCGCGGTGTACGCGAGCTGGGCGAGCCCGGTGCCGACGCTGACACGCCGCACCCCCGTGGCCGCGAGTTCGGCGACGGTCGGCCCGCCCGCGACGGCCATGGCGTTCACCGGCAGCGGGGAGCGCTCGCACAGCCCGGCGAGGGCGTCGAGGTCCAGCAGCCCGGGGACGAACAGGCCGTCGGCGCCCGCCTCGGCGTAGGCCTCGGCCCGGGCCAACACGTCGTCGAGGCCGCCCAGTCCGAACAGGAGGACGTCGGTGCGGGCGTTGACCACCAGCTCGGGCAGTCCGGCCGCGGCCGCCGCCGTCCGGGCCGCCCGCAGCCGGTCGGCCTGCTCGGCCACCGGGAACAGCGGGCCGCCGACGGCCGTCGAGTCCTCCAGGTTGACGCCGGCGGCGCCCGCCCCGACCAGTGCCGCCACGGTCGCCGCCACGTCGGCGGGCGTCGGCCCGTAGCCGCCCTCGGCGTCGACGGTGACCGGCACGTCCACGGCCGCGACGATCCGGCGGGCCGCCTCGACGGCCTGCGCCCGGTCCAGCCGGTGGCCGTCGCCGCGGCCGAGCGACCAGGAGACGCCGCCGCTGGTGGTGGCGATCGCCGGGGCGCCGGCCGAGGCGATGACGGCGGCGCTGCCCGCGTCCCAGGCGTTGGGCAGGACGAGCGGGCCGTCCACGACGAGCTCCCGCAGCCGCAGCGCCCGCTCGCGCGGCGTGGGGGTGGGGGTGGGGGCCTGAGGGGGAGTGGACATGCGGGGTCACCGTTCTTCCGTGCCGTCGGGTGCTGCCTCGGTTCCCCCGCATCGTGCGGCCCGGCCCGGGCGGGCCACCACTGATTAAGCTGGGCCCGAATCTTCTGGGAGGGGCCCGGCATGCGGACGGCACTGCACTTCTCCGCGAACGACCTGGCGCTGACCCGCTTCGCCCTCTCCCCCATGCAGGAGGTGGTGACCAGCCTCCGTGCCCTCGCCCACTCCCCCGTCCCCGCACTGCACCGCCGCTGGGCCGACCAGGTCCGCGGCCGGCTGGCCGCCACCCGGCTCGACCGCGGCCGGCTGGCCGTCATGGTCCCGGCCGTCGGCCACCTGCCCGACTTCCTCAACCCCGCACCGGCGGGCTTCGCCCCCGCCCTCGCCGACGAACTGGCCGCGATCGCCGCCACCGACGCCGGGCAGGTCCGCGCCGACCTGGACATCCTCGCCGCCGAGGCCGGCGGCCGCCTGCCGCCCGTCCTGGAGCCGCTGTACCGCGACCCGGCGGCGCAGCTGCCCCGGCTCGCCGCCGAGATCGAGGCGTACTGGCAGCTCGCGCTCGCCCCGTACTGGGCCCGGATCCGCGCCCTGCTGGAGGCGGACGTGTTCCACCGCTCCCGGCAGGCCGCCGAGCACGGCACCGCGCGGATGCTGGACGACCTGCACGAGACGGTCCGCTGGGACGGCGCGGCGCTGCGCCTGGAGCGGCGGCACTGCGCGGTCGCCCGGCTGAGCGCCGGGGCCGGGCTGCTGCTCCTGCCGTCCGCCTTCGCCTGGCCGCGGGTGCTGACCCGGGTGCTGCCGCCGGATCCGCCGCAGCTGAGCTACCCGGCGCGCGGCGCGGCCACCCTGTGGGAGCCGCGCCCGAACGGGCGCCCGGACGCGCTGGCCGCCGTCCTGGGCCGGTCCCGGGCCCGGCTGCTCGCCGAGTTGGACTCCCCGGCCTCGACCAC
The DNA here is from genome assembly GCF_044760075.1 of Kitasatospora sp. NPDC098663. Classification (NCBI taxonomy): domain Bacteria; kingdom Bacillati; phylum Actinomycetota; class Actinomycetes; order Kitasatosporales; family Streptomycetaceae; genus Kitasatospora; species Kitasatospora sp. NPDC098663. The sequence continues at coordinate 93,249 of NZ_JBIWAP010000027.1, forward strand.
CGAGCTGGCCCGCCGCACCGGTCTGTCCGCCGCCGGCGTATCCCAGCACCTGACCGCCCTGCGCGCGGCGGGTCTGACCAGCGCCCACCGGGCCGGTCACAGCGTCCTCTACGCCCGTACGGCGGTGGGCGATTCACTGTTCGAACCGTCCGATGACGCGTTCGACCCGACGCCGCCCCCGCGCCGCCCCGCCCCGTGACCCGCCGGTACGAATGGCCCCGCACCGCACACCTCGGCACACCCCCTCCTCATATGATCGGAGCGACATGCGCCATGCTTGGTGATGCAGAGCACGGTACGGAACTTGCGCCGGACGGCCCACCCGCCGAACGGCCGAGAAGGAGGAAGCACGTGGACGACGTTCTGCGGCGCGCCGCACTCTTCGCGGCACTCGACGACGAACAGGCCGGCGAGCTGCGCGCTTCCATGACCGAGGTGACCCTCGCCCGTGGTGAGTCGCTGTTCCACGAGGGCGACCCGGGCGACCGGCTGTACGTCGTCGCCGAGGGCAAGGTCAAGCTGCACCGCGCCTCGCCGGACGGACGCGAGAACATGCTCGCCGTCCTCGGCCCCAGCGAGATGATCGGCGAGCTGTCGCTGTTCGACCCGGGCCCGCGCACCGCGACCGCCAGCGCGCTGACCGAGGTCAAGCTGCTCGGCCTGGGCCACGGCGACCTGCAGCCCTGGCTGCACGCCCGCCCCGAGGTCTCCATCGCGCTGCTGCGGGCCATCGCCCGCCGCCTGCGCCGGACCAACGACGTGATGTCCGACCTGGTCTTCTCCGACGTGCCCGGCCGCGTCGCCAAGGCCCTGCTGGACCTCTCCCGCCGGTTCGGCGTGCAGTCCGAGGAGGGCATCCACGTCGCCCACGACCTCACCCAGGAGGAGCTGGCCCAGCTGGTCGGCGCCTCCCGCGAGACGGTCAACAAGGCGCTCGCCGACTTCGCCGGCCGCGGCTGGCTGAAGCTGGAGGCGCGCGCGGTGGTGCTGATGGACGTCGAGCGGCTGTCGCGCCGCTCGCGCTGACCCCGGCGCGCTCACGTCTCCACACCGTGAGCGCCGCAGCTGCCGTAAACGCCGAAGGGCCCGTCCGAGCGGACGGGCCCTTCGGCGTTCCGCTGCCCGTCGCGTGACGGGATCAGTCGAGGCCCGGGATCAGCCCGTGCTCCTCCAGGTACTCCAGCTGCGCCCGGACCGAGAGCTCGGCGGCCGGCCAGAGCGCCCGGTCGACGTCGGCGTAGACCCGGGCCACCACCTCGTCCGCGGTCCGACAGCCGGCCTCGACCGCGGTCTCCACCTGGGCAAGCCGGTTGGCCCGGTGGGCGAGGTAGTAGTCGACGGCGCCGAGCGCGTCCGCGAGCGCCGGACCGTGGCCGGGCAGCACCGTCCGCACGCCGTGCGCGGAGGCCATCGTGTGCAGGTGGCGCAGCGAGTCCAGGTAGTCGCCGAGCCGGCCGTCGGGGTGGGCGACCATCGTGGTGCCGCGGCCGAGGACGGTGTCGCCGGTGAGGACCGCGCCGTCGGCGGGCAGGTGGAAGGTCAGCGAGTCCGAGGTGTGGCCGGGGGTGGCGACCACCCGCAGGTCGAGGCCGCCGACGTCCAGCCGCTGGCCGTTGACCAGGCCCTCGGAGCCCAGCCGGTGCGCCGGGTCCAGCGCGCGCACCTCGGTGCCGGTGAGTTCGGCGAAGCGGGCCGCGCCCTCGGAGTGGTCGGCGTGGCCGTGCGTGAGCAGGGTCAGCGCGACGCGTTTGCCCTGCTGTTCCGCGAGGTCGACCACCCGGCGCAGGTGGCCCTCGTGCAGCGGGCCGGGGTCGACCACCACGGCGAGGTCCGAGCCGGGCTCGGAGAGCAGCCAGGTGTTGGTGCCGTCCAGCGTCATCGGCGACGGGTTGGGCGCCAGCACGCACAGCGCCCGGGCCGTGGCCTCGCCGTCGATGGTGGCGGCCGGGTCGCCCGGCAGGAGCCCGCTCACCGGTTGTCCCCGCGGGGCCGGTGCAGGGCCCTGAGCGGCAGGACCCGGACGAGCGGCCGCTGGGCCGACTCGACGAACGGGACCAGGCTCTCGCAGGCCGGGGTACGGGGGATCAGGCGGCGGGCGGGCAGCTCGGGTGCCGTCCGGCGAGCCACGGCGTTGTGGGTCATCGGGCGTCGGTCCTCTCTGTTTCTCTGTGTCGAGTTCTGTTCGACGGCGTCGTCGGCGACAGCGCCGACGGGGCGGCGGGGGCGGCGGCGGCGCGGTCAGGCGTCCTCGGGGAAGTCCCCGTCGATGGTCAGTTCGTCGTACCCGGGCCAGCGGACCGTCATCCGGTCGCCCCGGACCTCGGCCCGGCCCAGCACCGGCTCCAGCGAGCGCCCGGCGGCCGCGTCCAGCGCCTCCGCCGCGGTGCGCACCGGCGCCAGCTCGCGCAGCACCGTCACGGTCGGCGGCAGCATCCCGAACCGGCCCTCCTGGTAGCCGAGGACGGCCTCGGCGGGCGTCAGCCAAGCCACCCGGTCGGCCTCGCCGACCTCCAGGGCCGCGCTCTGCCCGGCCGGCAGCGCCGCGACGAAGAACCAGGTGTCGTAGCGGCGCTCCTCGAACTCCGGGGTGACCCAGCGGGCCCAGCCGCCCAGCAGGTCGCTGCGCAGCACCAGAGCGTGGTCGCGGAGGAACTCGGCGAAGGACAGCTCGTGCGCCTCCAGCGCCGCCCGCTCGGCGCTCCAGTCGCGCGGTGCGGCGACGCTGTCCGCGTCCGGTCCGGCCAGCAGGACGCCGGCTTCCTCGAAGGTCTCGCGAACGGCCGCGCAGACCACCGCCCGCGCCGTCCGGGCGTCCACCCCGAGCCGCCGCGCCCACTCCTCGGGCGCCGGTCCGGCCCAGCCCGTCTCCACCTCGGCGTCGCGCGGATCCACCCCGCCGCCCGGGTAGGCGTACATGCCGGCCGCGAAGGCCATCGAGGTGCGCCGGCGCAGCAGGTACGCCTGCGGCCCGGCGGCCGCGTCGCGCAGCAGCACGACCGTCGCGGCGAGCCTGGGCACCGGCGGGGTCAGCACGCCGGAGTCGACCGCCCGGATCCGGGCGGGCCAACCGGGCGGCATCGGGAGCGTCGTCGCTCGATGGTCCATGCCCGGATGCTAAGCGCACGAAGGCGGGGTTGGACAGGCCCAACCCCGCCTTTCGCGATCACGCTCAGCTGCTCTTGACGCGCACCTGGAGCTCGACCTCGACCGGGGCGTCCAGCGGCAGCACCGCGACGCCGACCGCGCTGCGGGCGTGCACCCCGGCCTCGCCCAGCACCTTGCCGAGCAGTTCGCTGGCACCGTTGATCACGCCCGGCTGACCGGTGAAGTCGGGGGCGGAGGCGACGAAGCCGACCACCTTCACGACCCGCTCGATCTGGTCCAGGTCACCGATCACCGACTTGATCGCGGCCAGCGCGTTCAGCGCACAGGTCTGCGCGAGCTCCTTGGCCTCCTCCGGGGAGACCTCGGCGCCGACCTTGCCGGTGCTCGGCAGCTTGCCGCCGACGACCGGCAGCTGGCCGGAGGTGAACACGAACTCGCCCGAGCGCAGGGCCGGCACGTACGCGGCGACCGGAGCGGCCACCGGCGGCAGGGTCAGACCCAGGTCGGCGAGCTTGGCCTCGACCTTGCTCATGCGTTCTTCTCCCGCTTGAAGTAGGCCACCAGCTGCTCCGGGTTCGGGCCCGGCACGACCTGGACGAGCTCCCAGCCGTCCGAGCCGAAGTTGTCCAGGATCTGCTTGGTGGCGTGCACGAGCAGAGGCGCCGTCATGTATTCCCACTTGGTCATGGCCAGACTCTAGACGAGCGGCCGCGGCGATCGGCGCCGCCCACGGACCGGCGTGTGAGGTGGCCCACAAAGGGGGCATGATTCAGGCCCGGCCCCCCTGGTGCTCCGGGCATCCGGCGCGCTCCCTGGTTACCCTCGCGAGAGGGCACCGGTAGTTCGGGCCGGCCGACGGAGCGGCCCCGGCCCACGAGACGGACGGAGACGGAGCGTGGCACGCACCCCCGGCCAGGCGGCCCGGCGCGACCCCGACTGGGAGGGCGTCCGGTTGCACGTGGTCAGCGGCAAGGGCGGCACCGGGAAGACCACGCTGGCCGCCGCGCTGGCGCTGGCGCTCGCCGCCGACGGCGGCCGGGTGCTGCTGATCGAGGTCGAGGGGCGCCAGGGCATCGCCGAACTGTTCGGCATCGCCGCCCTCCCGTACGAGGAACGCCGGATCGCCGCGGTCTCCCGCGCCCAGCTGGGCCTGCCCCCCGACGACGGGGGCGGCGGGGGCGGCGGCGAGGTGCTCGCGCTGGCCATCGACCCCGAACAGGCGCTGCTCGAGTACCTGGAGATGTTCTACAAGCTCGGCCGGGCCGGCAAGGCGCTGCAGAAGGTCGGCTTCGTCGACTTCGCGACCACCATCGCACCCGGCGTCCGGGACGTCCTGCTCACCGGCAAGGCCTGCGAGGCGGCCCGGCGCAAGGGCCCGGACGGCCGCCGCCGCTACGACGCGGTCGTGATGGACGCGCCGCCGACCGGGCGGCTCACCCGGTTCCTGAACGTGAACGCCGAGGTCGCCGGGCTGGCCCGGATCGGGCCGATACACACCCAGGCGCAGGCCGTGATGCGGGTGCTGAAGTCGCCGGAGACCGCGGTGCACCTGGTCACCCTGCTGGAGGAGATGCCGGTGCAGGAGACGGTCGACGGCTTCGCCGAGCTGCGCGAGGCCAGGCTCCCGGTGGGCGGGGTGATGGTCAACATGGTCCGGCCGCCGATACTGGACGCCGCGGCGGTGGCCGCGGTGGACGGGGACCACCGCGAGGAGGTCGCGCTGGCCCTCGGCGAGGCCGGGCTCGGCGGGCGCTCGCGCAAGCCGGAGACGGTCCGGGCGGCGGTGGAGCCGCTGCTCGACCCGTTGCTGGAGCAGGCCAGGGAGCACGCCGAGCGGGTCGAGCTGGAGCGCGAGCAGCGCGCCGACCTCCAGCAGCTGCGGCTCCCCACCTACGAGCTGCCACTGCTGGGCGAGGGCGTGGACCTCGGCGGGCTGTACCGGCTGGCGGGCGAACTGAAGCGGCAGGGGGCGGCGTGACCACCAACGGAACCAGCGGGAACGGCGGGGCCGGCGGGAACGGCGGGGCCGGCCGGGCCCACGGCGGCGGTGGCAACGGCGGCAGCGGTGTCCGGGCCGCCGGCAGCCGGCTCGCCGTCGACGGGCTGATCGACGACCCGAGGACCAGGATCATCGTCTGCTGCGGCTCCGGCGGCGTCGGCAAGACCACCACCGCCGCGGCCATCGGCCTGCGGGCCGCCGAACGCGGCCGCAAGGTCGTCGTCCTGACCATCGACCCGGCCCGCCGGCTCGCCCAGTCGATGGGCCTCACCGAGCTGGACAACACCCCCCGGGTCGTCAAGGGGGTCACCGGCGACGGCGAGCTGCAGGCCATGATGCTCGACATGAAGCGGACCTTCGACGAGGTCGTGCTCGCCCACGCCGAACCCGAACGGGCCAAGGCGATCATGGAGAACCCGTTCTACCAGTCCCTGTCGGCCGGCTTCGCGGGCACGCAGGAGTACATGGCGATGGAGAAGCTCGGGCAGCTGCGCGACGCCGAGGAATGGGACCTGATCGTCGTCGACACCCCGCCGTCCCGCTCCGCGCTGGACTTCCTGGACGCGCCCAACCGGCTCGGTTCCTTCCTCGACGGCCGGGTGATCCGGATCCTGACCGCCCCGGCCAAGGTCGGCGGCCGCAGTGCGATGAGGTTCCTCAACGCCGGCATGGGCCTGATCACCGGCACCCTGGGCAAGATCTTCGGCGCCCAGCTGCTCACCGACGTGCAGACCTTCGTCAGCGCGATGGACTCGATGTTCGGCGGCTTCCGCGAGCGCGCCGACCGCACGTACCAGCTGCTCAAGGCACCGGGCACGGCGTTCCTGGTGGTGGCCGCGCCGGAGCGGGACGCGCTGCGCGAGGCCGCGTACTTCGTCGACCGGCTCGCCGCGGACCGGATGCCGCTGGCCGGTCTGGTGCTCAACCGGGTGCACGGCTCGGGCGCGCCGCAGCTCACCGCGGAACGGGCGCTGGCGGCCGCCGAGGCACTGGAGGAGAACGGCTCGGAGCACGCCTCGCCCGAGGCCGAACTGCTCGCGGCCGGGCTGCTGAGGCTGCACGCCGAACGGATGCAGATCATGGGGCGGGAGCGCCGCACCCGCGACCGCTTCGTCTCCGTGTACCCGGACGTGCCGATCGTGGAGGTCGCCGCGCTGCCGGGCGACGTGCACGACCTGGACGGGCTGCGCGCCATCGGGGACCGGCTCAGCGGCACCGCGTAGGCACCGGCCCGGCCCGGGCGCCCGGCACCGGTGCGCCCGGCGCGAACGTCGCCGGCGCGGATGTCCTCAGCCCGATGGCCCCCCGGCACCGGTCTGCCACGGCACGGTCCGCACCGCGCCGGTGTGCTCAGCCCGCCTGGGCGTAGTCCGTCAGTATCACGCCGGTCGCGAGGGACTCCTCGTACTCGGTGCGGGCCGTCTCCAGCAGTCTCCGCCACGAGATGACCGTCGGGCGGCGGCGCAGCAGCGCCCGGCGCTCGCGCTCCGTCATCCCGCCCCAGACTCCGAACTCGACCCGGTTGTCCAGTGCGTCCGCCAGGCACTCCGTGCGGACGGGGCAACCGCTGCACACCGCCTTGGCGCGATTCTGCGCCGCCCCCTGGACGAACAACTCGTCCGGATCACTCGTGCGGCAGGCGGCCTGCGCACTCCAGTCGTCAACCCAGCCCATCCCGGCGCCGTCCTCTCCCGTATCGAGGCTCCCCCACGGCGGCAACGGCATATTCACCGTTGCCAGTTGAGGACGTTACGGAAGAACGACAGCGAGCAACAGCCCCTCCGGGCTCAATCTCGCATGACCCGATTGGACTATGGGTACCGGTCAGCTCACTCGTTGGAGTGATCGCAGGTCGCAAGCCTTGCCAATCGCGGCGCGGCAACTCTCGCCACGCGTGTCATCACGGAGCGCTACCGTTCACACGGGTACAGCAGGCCACAGCTACCTCAAAAACCCTCTAATATCGGGCAATTCGGGCAAGTCTCTGCACTCACAAGAGTGAATGGTGTTGACGCACCGAAGCTGTCGCAAGCTTGTGACAAGCGTAGGGGAACACCTGCCCCTATGGGCGGGATTCCGGGACGTAGGGTTCTCCTCATGGCACCGAAGCGCCCCCAGGCATCCCAGCCCCCAGGCAACACCGGAGCTCCGCGCGATAAGCGCCGCGAGTCGCCGCTCGACATCGCGGGACACGGAGTGAAGTTCCTGGGCGTCAGCGTGCTCTCCGGAGTCCTGCTGGCAGGCCTCGCCCTGCCCGCCGTCGGCGCCATCGGGCTGACCGCCAAGGACACGGCGGAGAGCTTCTCCAACATCTCCGACGACTTCAAGACCCCGCCGCTCACCCAGGCGACGCAGATCTTCGACGCCAAGGGCGGCCTGATCGCCAAGGTGTACGAGCGCGACCGCACCGTCCTGACCGCCGACCAGATGTCACCGTTCATGCGGCACGCCCAGGTCGACATCGAGGACGCCCGCTTCTACGAGCACGGCGCCGTCGACCTCAAGGGCGTGCTCCGCGCCATCGGCAAGAACGCCGAGAGCGGCACCACCTCGCAGGGCGCCTCGACGCTGACCCAGCAGTACGTGAAGAACGTCAACGTCGAGAAGGCCGGCGACGACCAGGCCGCGGTGCTGGAGGCGCAGCGCAAGACCCTGGGTCGCAAGATCCAGGAACTCAAGGTCGCGATCAAGCTGGAAGAGGACCTGTCGAAGGACCAGATCCTCACCAACTACCTCAACATCACCTTCTACGGCCACCAGGCCTACGGCATCGAAGCCGCCTCCCAGCGCTACTTCAGCAAGAGCAACAAGGACCTGACCGTCGCCGAGGCCGCCACCCTGGCCGGCATGGTGCAGAACCCCTCGTCCTACGACCCGGTGCGCTACCCCGACAACACGGTCAAGCGCCGCAACGTCGTCATCGACAAGATGCTCGAGAACAAGCACATCACCGCGGACCAGGCCAAGGAGGCCAAGGCCGCCCCGCTGGGCCTGAAGTTCAAGGACCCGCAGAACGGCTGCATCACCGCCCAGGCCGGCATGGGCTTCTTCTGCGACTACGTACGCCACGTGGTCAAGCAGGACCCGGCGTTCGGCAAGAGCGCCGCCGACCGCAAGAAGCTGTGGGACACCGGCGGCCTGAACATCTACACCACGCTGGACCCGGACAAGCAGGCCGCCGCCCAGAACGCCGTCACCAAGAAGGTCAACGTCACGGACACGGTCTCGGCCGCCGCGACCATGATGGAGCCCGGCACCGGCAAGATCCTGGCCATGGCCCAGACCCGCCCGTACGGCCTGGACCCGAACAAGAACCAGACCGTCGTCAACCTCAACGTCGACTCCGCGATGGGCGGCGGCAACGGCTTCCAGACCGGTTCGACGTTCAAGCCGATCCTCGCCGCGGCGGCCCTGGAGTCGGGCCTGTCGCCCACCCAGCCGTTCCCCTCCGAGAACAAGATCGACTACCCGCAGATGACCACCTGCACGGGCACCTGGAGGAACACCGACAAGCCCAAGGCCACGGTGAAGAACGAGTCGGCCGGCGAGGTCGGCCCGTACGAGCTCAAGCAGGCCATGGCCCTCTCGGTCAACACCTACTTCGTGCAGATGGAGCAGCAGGTCGGCCTCTGCGCGATGAAGCAGATGGCCAACAAGCTGGGCATCACCCAGTCCGCCAAGGGCGACGCCTTCCAGGAGGTCCCCTCGATGGTCCTCGGCACCCTGGAGCTCAGCCCGCTGACCATGTCGAACGTCTACGCGACCTTCGCGGCCCGCGGCAAGTACTGCACCCCGATCGCGATCAACAAGATCAGCACGGTCGACGGCAAGGACGTCAAGGTCCCGCAGACCACCTGCAGCCAGGCCTTCTCCGAGCAGACCGCGGACGCCCTCAACACCGTCCTGCTCAACGTGACCGAGAAGGGCACCGCGGCCGCGCTCAAGCTCGACGACGGCCGGCAGATCGCCGGCAAGACCGGTACCACCGACGAGAAGAAGGCCGCCTGGTTCAGCGGCTACACCCCGTCGCTGGCCACCTCCGTCTGGCTCGGCGGCCCGGCCGGCGGCGTCAAGATGAAGAACATCAACATCGGCAGCAAGCACTTCGACGAGGTGTTCGGCGCCGACGGCCCCGGTCCGATCTGGCAGATCGCGATGAACCAGGCCCTCAAGGGCTCGTCCCCGGAGCAGATCCAGACCATCAACATCCCGGACCCGGCACCCAAGACCGACCCCAACGCCAACCAGACCGGCGGGGCCACGCCGCCGGCCGACCCCAACGCCAACCAGCAGCCCGGCGGCAACCCGCCGCCCCAGGGGAACCCCGGCGGCAACCCCGGTGGCAACCCGGGCGGAAACCCCGGCGGCGGCAACCCTGGCGGCGGCAACCCCGGCGGCGGCAGCAACAACGCCGGCGGGATGATCGGCGGCGGGTTCACCTTCCCGCCGGGCGTCATCGGCGGGAACAACGGTGGCAACGGCGGAAACGGCAACGGCGGCAAGCACGGCGGCAACAACGGCTGACCGGCCCCCGCCCGGGCACGGCACGATGAAGGGGCGCCCTCCGAGATCACTCTCGGAGGGCGCCCCTTCGGGCTTGGCCGACGGTGCCATCCGGGCCCCTGGCCGACCGGCGCCCCTCGGGCCTTCGGCTCTGGCGGCGGGGCTCAGCCCGTCAGCGCCGCCTTCACCGCGGCAGCCACCCGGCCACCCTCCGCCAGGCCGTCCACCTTCGGCTTCACCAGCTTCATCACGGCACCCATCGCCTGCGGACCGGCCGCCCCGCTCTCGGCGACGGCGGCCGCCACGATCGCGGTCAGCTCCTCGTCGGAGAGCTGCTTCGGCAGGTACCCCGCCAGCACCTCGCCCTCCTCGCGCTCCCGGGCCGCCTGCTCCACCCGGCCGGCGGTGTCGAACGCCTCCGCCGCCTCCCGGCGCTTCTTCGCCTCGCGGCCGATCACCTTCAGCACCTCGTCATCGGACAGCTCGCGCTTCGCCTTACCCGCCACCTCCTCGCTGGTGACGGCGGCCAGCGTGAGCCGGATGGTGGACGAGCGCAGCTCGTCCCGGTCCCTGATCGCAGCCGTGAGGTCCTCGTGCAGCTTCGCCTTGAGCGTCGTCATGGCCCCGAGTCTCCCACCTGCGACGTTCGGTCGCTTGCCATTAACCGGCCCGACGGCGGGCAACGGGCCCGCCGGCGGCCCGTCCTCGCCCTGCCGGCCCGGCACGCCGAACACCACCCCGGAGCGGAGCAGTCCCCCGTATCCGCGCACGGCCACCGGACGTTCACCGGCTGATCCACCGTCTGAGAGCATGGAGCGATGCGACCGCTGTACTCCGTTCCCCTCGGCTTCGCCGCCGCCGGCGCCGCCTGCCTCGCCTACTCCGTCGGGTACGAGGTCCGTTCCTTCCGGCTCCGCCGGGTCGAGGTCCCCGTCCTGCCCCACGGCGCCCGGCCCATCCGGGTACTGCAGGTCTCCGACATCCACATGGTGAGCGGCCAGGGCAAGAAGCAGCGCTGGCTGCAGAGCCTCGCCGGCCTGCGCCCCGACCTCGTCGTCAACACCGGCGACAACCTCTCCGACCCCCTCGGGGTCCCCGCCGCCCTCGACGCGCTCGGGCCCCTCATGGACTTCCCCGGCGTCTACGTCTTCGGCTCCAACGACTACTACGGCCCGGCCCGCAAGAACCCGGCCCGCTACCTCCAGGCGATGCGCAGCGGCGCCCACGGCCTCAACAACGCCGACGGCACCGGCCGCCGCGGCGTCACCGACGCCGTCCACAACCCGTGGGAGAAGCTCCGCGACGGCTTCGACGCGGCCGGCTGGCTCGACCTCACCAACACCCGCGGCCGGCTCACCATCGACGGCCTCGACCTCGAATTCACCGGCCTCGACGACCCGCACATCCGCCGCGACCGCTACAGCGAGGTCGCCGGTGGCCCCTCCCCCGACGCCGACCTCTCCCTCGCCGTCGTCCACGCCCCCTACCTGCGCGTCCTCGACGCCTTCACCGCCGACCGCTACCCGCTGATCCTGGCCGGCCACACCCACGGCGGCCAGCTCTGCATCCCCTTCTACGGCGCCCTGGTCACCAACTGCGACCTCGACGCCCGGCGGGTCAAGGGCCTCTCCACCCACCGGGCCGGCGGCCACCGCTCCTACCTCCACGTCTCCGCCGGCTGCGGCACCAACCGCTACACCCCCGTCCGCTTCGCCTGCCCCCCCGAGGCCACCCTCCTCACCCTCACCCCGGCCCCCCGCTGACCTGCACCGGACGCCCGCCAAGAAGCGGATTTCGTGTCTCGGCGAGCGTCCGGTAGAGTTCTACTCGTTGCGAAGGAGACGGAGCAACAAACCGCAGGACCGGGGTGTGGCGCAGCTTGGTAGCGCGCTTCGTTCGGGACGAAGAGGCCGTGGGTTCAAATCCCGCCACCCCGACCCAGTAAGACCAGATCAGGGCCGGTCTCCCGCAAGGGAGGCCGGCCCTGACTGGTTTTCAGGACCCTCTCTGGAGAAATCCTGGAGAAGATCTTGGAATCCGTCTCCAGGACGGCGCCTACTGGCGGCCCTTCAGAAGAGCCTCCAGCGCAGCCACCGGCGAGCCGGATCCCATCGCCCGGCGCTTCTCCAACGCCTCCTCCCACATCTCGGTGAGCGCGGCCATGAGCGACTTCCGCATCCCCGAGGTGATGTGGTCGTAGCGGGCCTGGACCGAACCGTCCTCGTGTCCCATCCGCTCGTCCATGAGCTTCGGCGGCGTCCCCGCTTCCCGCATCAGGGTTTTGTGCGTGTGCCGCAGCCCGTGCGGGGTCAGCCCCGGCGCGATCGGCAGCCAGCACATTTCCGAGCGGCCTGCCGCTCCGCGCCCGCGCGCCGGAATGCCCGGCCACGGGTCGGCGACCAGTGGCACTGGGTGGGCGTCGTGCTGGCCCCGCTTGGGGTAGGTGCCCGTGGCCGCCGGCTGGAACAGCCACGTGGCGAACCCCGAGCGCCGCCAGTGCGCCGCCAGCTCCCCCGACGCCGCGTTGCGGACGTAGCCGAGTTCGGAGATGGCCGCCAGCACCTTGAGCCGGGTCGGGTCCGCCACGGCATGGGGGCGGTTGAGCACGTTGGAGACCGTGCCGGTCGAGACCCCGGAGCGGCGGGCAACGTCGACCAGCTTCGCCCCCGGGCGGCTCGCGGACCCGTTGGCGGCGCCGTGGCCGCTGAAGGCGTAGGTCAGGCCGTGGCACTCGCAGGGCTTCGGCCGGGCGTGGGCGATGTGCCCGGCGACCAGTGCGCCGAGGAACCCGGGGCTGTCGATGTCCCGGTAGGAGTCATCCTTGGGCGGGCAGCGGTGCAGCTCCCCCGAGTCCAGCTCGTAAAGCTGCCACTCGACCCGGATGCCCTTGGGCCGGACGAACTCGGTCTCAAGGCCGACGATCTCGCCCCAGCGCATGCCCGTGTAGCCCTTGAGGACGAGCGCGACGAACTCGTCGTCCCGGCCGGACAGCAGCGCGGCCCGCTCCGCGAGCAGCAGGATCCCGAGTGCCGTGGTGACCGCCTTCTCCGGCCCCCGGTTGCGGGCGCGGCCGGCCCGCTTACCCCGGCCGCGCCGCTTGGTCGCCGGGTTGGAGTCGCGCAGGCCCTCTTCGACCGCGTCGGCGAGGATCAGGTGCAGTGTCGCCCTCCACGTCTTGACGCTGGTCGCCGCGTACGGAACCGCCCGTTCGCGCTTCTCCCACGCCGCGATGTCCGTCTTCAGGATGTCCGCAATGGCTACGTCCTCGAACGCGGGGAGCAGGTGCTCCTCGATGTGCCGCCGGTAGTTCTGCATGGTCGAGGCGGCCAGGTCCTGGGCTTCGTACCAGCGGCTGGCGTAGGCCCCGAAAGTGATCCGCTCCGGTACCGGCTCCAGTGCCGCCGCCTTCAGCCCCGCAAGCAGCTTCGCCTCCTCGGCATCAGCGGCCTTCTTCGCGGCGGCCTTGGTGCGGAAGCGGATGGCGTCGCCGCTGTCGTCGCGCACCGTGGAGTACTTCCCGGGCGCGGCCTTGTACCGGCCCCGCCAGTAGCTCCCGAGGTTCTCGGCGTATCCCAACGTGCTCTCCCTGCGGAAGGTGTGCCGCCCGGCGCACTCGCCGGGCGGCACGCGGTGGTGTGGTCAGGCAGCTTCCGACTGCTGGTGAAGCGCGGCGCGGTGCGGCACCCGCGCGCGCAGACGCACCGGGGCCTCAACCGGCTGCGGGGGCCGGGTCGGCTTGCTTGGGGCAGGCTCGGTCCCGGCGGGGCGGGGCGCCGGCGCCAGGACTGGTCGGCTCTCGTAGAGCCGAAGGATCTCGGCGAACTGCCCGGCCGTGAAGCGGTAGGACCGGCCGGGCTTGGTGAACGGAATGCGGCCGCGTCGGGCCTGCTCCTTCACCCACCACTCGGACACGTCGAGGGCTTTGGCGATATCGGCCGGGTGGAAGAGGGTCGGCAGCGTGCCCCGGTTCTGGGACAAGGTCAAGCCTCCAGATCATCGGTGCGAAGGAGGGGCGGGGGCACCTCCCCGCCCCCTTCTCAGGGATCCGCTACTGCCGCTACTGCCGCTACCTCCCTGGTCAGGGGCATGTTTTTGGTAGCGGATTCGGTAGCGGTAGCGGATTGGTGCCGCTCCCAGCGGGTGGCCGGGAGCGGCAGACGGCCTACAGCTGGGCGGCGGCCGGGGTGGCGGGTAGCGGATCGGTATCCGCTACCTCGGGCGTATCCGCTACCGGAAACAGGGCCCTGACCTGCGCGGTAGCGGCAGTAGCGGCAGTAGCGGATCCCTGGGAACGAGGGGGACGGGGCGGGCAGTACCGCAGCCACGCGTCGGCGAGGTCGGAGGCGTAGTAGCCCTTCGCGCTGCTCTTGGAGCCGGTCTTGATGTTGCGGGGCTTGATCGGGTCGTTGTCGGCGGTGACGTAGTCGCCGAGCATGCGGGCGAGGGCGCGGGCGGTGATCGGCTTGCCGTCGAGATCGGCCCAGGGGGCGTCGTCCAGCTCGGCGAGCCTGCCCAGGAGTTCGGCGCTGAGCATGCGCTCGGCGCCGTCGAAGATGTCGCGCAGGTCCGACAGCAGGCGGATGCCGACGGAGCCCTTGTCGTTGGCCTTGGCGGCGGTAACGAGCTGGACGCAGGCGGCGCGGGCACGCTCGGGCCAGTGGCCGCCGGCGGCGTCGGCGACGGCGAGCAGGGGCTCCCACACGTCGGCGGGCCGGTCGGTGACACCGTCGGGCATCTCGGGCAGGGTGTCCTGAAGGGTGGTCCGGACGGAGTCGGCCCAGGTGGCGAGGCGCTTGCGCAGGGCATGCCCCTCGGGTGCGGTGGTCCGCTCCCGGAAGGGCTCCACCTCCTCGTTGGGGGCCCGGCGGCGCATCCGGATGATGATCGAGCGGCTCATGATGGTGTCGGGCAGGTCCCCGAGGCCGCCCATGGCGAGGGCGGCGTAGACGGGGAACGCCTGAACCGTCTGCGTGCTGCCGTCGCCGACGCACCGGTGGACGACACCGGAGCGGCGGTGGCCGGAGTTGATGAGGCCGCGCAGGTCCTCATTGCCGCCGGCCTTCGGCCCGAAGGTGGTGTCCACCTCGTCGAACAGCACGGTGGGCCGGGCGTCGGGGTCGCACACGGACCGGAACAGGGCGGCCGGGGAGACGTCGGTGGTGAACATCGACCGGGGGGTGAGCGTGTCGATGATCTCCAGCGCGCGGGTCTTCCCGGATCCGGGCTCCGGGGAGAGGAACGCGATGCGCGGGGTCGACTCGAAGACATCGAGGAGGTGGGTGTGGGCGTCCCACAGCACGACGGCGGTGTAGGCGGCCTGGCTGGGGAAGACGTTGAAGCGGCGGTGGAAGGCTTCGACGGCGTCGAGCACGGCGGCGCCGTCCTCGGGGCCCGGCTGGCCGGGGGTCTCATTGCTCTTAAGGGGGGAGCCGGGGGGCGTCATGCGGCGGCACCAGCCGGGTTGTTGGCGATGGACCAGTTCAGGGCGTTGGTGATGGTCGCGTCGGCCTCGCGCGCGGCGAGGCCGGCCTGCTCCGCCGCCCCCTTAAGAGCGTTCTCGACCTCGGTGCGGCCGAGCTTGCCGTTGGCGACGAAGCGGCCCAGCGCGCGGGCGGCCCGGGTGAGGGTCCAGTTGCGGGTGCCCTCGGGGGCGGTGGAGACGTTGGCCGTTTCGTTGCGCAGGGCGGCGTCCACGTAGGCGGGCCGGGTGCCGGTGGTGCGGTGGCAGGCCCGGAGCACCGGGGCGGCGGGCCTCGGCGCAGGGGCGAGGAGGCGTGCGATCCAGTCGGGCAGCGGCGCCGGGCTGGTGTCGAGGACGACGTCGTAGCGGCGGTCGGCGACGCTGCTGCCTGCGGCGACGACGTAGCCGCCACCGGCCCGGGTGTCGATCAGCCAGCCCAGCCCGGACCCGTGCTGACCGGCGGTGTTGCGCAGGGCCAGCCCGGCGGGAGCGGTGAAGTAGAGGTGACGGCCGCCACTGGGGGTGACGACCGTGTAGGTGTCGGACGGGAAGGGCCGGCCGTTGCGCTCGCACAGCGCGTACAGCACGTCAAACCCGTCCGTCACCCGCTGCCTGGCCCACTCGGGGGGCACGGCGGCGTCGGGCTTGGGGGTGTCGAGGTCGATGACGGCCAGGCCGGACGGGCCGGTGGCCAGGCCGATCCCGTACGGCCCGTGCGACCAGGTCCGCCGCACGACGTCGGGGTCGAGGGTGGCGCGCTGCTCCCAGCCCTGGTGGCCGTTGACACAGGGGCCGGTGCGGGGGCAGGTGGCGACGGCGTGCAGGGCGGGGCGCTTGCTGCGGGGCAGCAGCGGGAAGACGTACCAGCCGCGTTCGACGGCGTTGAGGGCGGCGTTGAGCAGGGGGTTGCCGGTCACGGCGGTCCCTTCGAAGGGGAGGGCCCGGAGCCGACGCTGGTCGACCCCGGGCGGAGGGGGTGTCAGTCGGTCGGGCCGAGGTCGAGGGCGATGGGGAGCTGTCCGTCGCAGGCGGCGGCCGGGGCGGGCGGCATCAGGGCGTCGAGGGCGGCCTGGTGGTGCGGGTCGGAGAGCAGGCAGATGACGCGGCCGTCGGTGGTGACGAGCCACTCGGGGTCCGCGTGGACGAGGTCGACGGCGGCCTCGCGGGTGGTGCAGTGGACGGCGCGCTCGTCGTCGTGGTCGGAGCCGTAGGTGGTGCCGCAGACGTCGCAGACGGCGACGTGGCAGATCACGGCCTTGATGGACACGGAGTCCTCCCGGCGGGTCAGAGGTCGAACAGGGCGTCCGGCTCGACGGCCGGGGCGGCGGCGGTCTGCTGGGCTTTGGTGGTGCGGCGGGTGGCGTCGTGGCAGTGCCGGCACCAGGCGGCCAGCGCCCGCTTGGGCAGGGCGGCGGCCTGGTGCGGGGGCAGCAGGAGCGCGGCGGGGTCGGCCGGAGCGGCGATCAGGTGCACCCAGCTGCGTCCGTGCTTCGTCTGGTAGGCGCCGTGGACGGCGGGGCAGCGCCCGCCGTCCTTGCCGTGCGTGGTGCCGCAGGTACCGCGGCACTGGCAGCGGCCGGCGGCTGCGGCCATGACGGCCTGCCACAGGGCGGCACGGGTGGGGGCGACGGCGTCGTCGGCGATGACGAGCGTGCCGTCGGTGAACTGGGGCATGCTGGAGTCCTGTCTCTGAGAGGGGACTGGACGGGCCCCGCACGGCCGTTTTCTCTGCCAAGATTCGGCGGCTGCTGCGGGGCCCTCCGTGCTGTTCGGGGGTTGCGGTCCGGTTAGAACGGGGGCTCGGTCGAGCCGTCGGCCGGGGCGCCGCCCCATTCGCCGCCGGGCGCGGCCGGAGCGGCGGTGGACCACTGGTCGGCCGGGCGTGCGGCCGGGGCGCCGCCGCGCTGGGCCTTGGTGACCTTGGCGGTGGCGAAGCGCAGGCTGGGGCCGACCTCCTCGACGTCGAGGCCGAGCATGGAGCGGTTCTCGCCCTCGGGGGTCTGCCAGTTGTGCTGCACGAGGCGGCCGGTGACGACGACGCGCATGCCCTTGGTCAGGGACTCGGCGGTGTGCTCGGCCATCTCGCGCCAGGCGGTGGCGCGCAGGAACAGCGCGGTGCCGTCCTTCCACTGCCCGCTGGTCTTGTCGTAGGTGCGCGGGGTGGAGGCGATGGTGAAGCGGGCCATGGCCACGCCCTGCGGGGTGAAGCGGAGTTCGGGGTCGTCGGTGAGGTTGCCGACGACGGTGATCGGGGTCTCTCCCACGGACACGGTGCCTCCCAGGGCATCGGTGGTGTCGGGAGCGGGTCTGCCCGTCCCCCGCGCCGTCCGGGCTCCGGCCGCTGGCTGCGGCGGTGGTCCGGGCGGCACGGCGGTCGGCACAGGCCGGTCAGAACTCGCCGGTCTGGTGGGCGATGTAGCCGGGGCAGTACGAGTCGGGGCAGTCGCAGCCGGCGCAGTCGTTGCAGAGGTTCTCGCAGCACTCCTGGCACCACTCGTGGCCGGGGCAGTACGGGGACGCGCAGTCGTCGCAGTAGGGCACGGGTTCCTCCGGTCAGCGGTTGCAGTTGGTGACGTTGACGTTGACGTTCACGGCGCCCTGCCCGCCCCGGCCGCCGGCGCCGGAGCTGTTCTTGAGGAGGTAGAGGGCGCCGAGGGCGGCGACGAGTAGTGCGAGGCCGGTGGTGGCGGCGGCGAGGGTTTGGAGCAGGAAGCCGACACCAAGTCCGGCGCCGCCGATGCCGATGCCGCCGGCGAGCAGGCGGGCGGGCCACGGGTCGCGCAGCGGAACCGGCGCGGGGGGCTGGGCGGGCAGGTAGGCGAGGGGCGGGGCGGGGTGGTGGATCGGGGTGGGGAGCGGTGCGGTCGGGTGGTAGAGCGCGATCGGGGCGGGGGCGGGCGGGGTGGCGTAGTAGGGGGTGCCGTCCTGGGTGTAGAGCACCGGGGCGGCGTACGGCTGCGGGTGGGTGGTGTGGTCCACGGTGCTTCTCCTGTCGTCGGCCTGGCGGCGGGTCAGTGGATGGTGGAGGCGTAGTGGGCGAGGGCGGTCAGGGCGCTGTTGACGGGTCCGGCGAGGCCGGTGCCGGCCACGGTGAAGCCGGACAGCCACACGAGGACGGCGGATCCGGTGCTGACGCGCTGGGTGCGGACGAGGACGACGGTGATGATCGCGAACAGCAGGGCGGAGGAGACAGAGACGATCACGGCGGGGGTCCTTCCGGGTGCCCCGAGGCGGTTCCCGGGGCGTGGTCGGTCGGTGGAGGAGGGGGTGTCAGGGGCGTCACGGGGGAGGCGTCAGAAGCGTCAGGGAGGGGTGTCAGACGCGTCAGACACCCCTCGCGCGCACGCGCCACCCGGGGAAACGGGCCGTTCGGCGTCAGGGCCGTCTGACGCGTCAGACGCGTCAGGGCCGTCACGGGCGGGTCAGGCCGCGACCGGCTGGAGCGGGACGATCGCGTAGCGGCCGACCTCGTCGGTCTCCCGCAGACGGCCGGCGTCGACCATCTCGGAGACCTGTCCGGACACCCAGCTGCGGCCCCGGTGGAAGCGGTCGCAGTACTCCATGAAGTCGGCCGGGCCGACCTCGGTGCGGCCGGCGGCCTCGAAGTCGTCGAGCAGCTCGGTCATGATCTTCTTGGCCTCGTTCTTGCCGACCTTGGTGCGCGGCGGGATCTCGGGCGGGGCGATCTCCACCACCTGCTCGACGGGCGGGAGTTCGGCGTCCGGGTCGATCCACCCGTCGCCGTCGTCGGCGGGATCGGGGTCGTAGTCGTGGTGCACCGGGGCGTTCTCCTGGTCGTAGATCCCGTCCTCGTCGTCGTCCTCGGTGGGCAGGGCGGGGAGGGGGTGGCGGGTGCGCTGGGTGAAGGCGGGGCCGACCGCGGTCGCGGCGGCCTTGGCGGTGACGGGGTCGCACTGGGCGCGGAGGTGGGCGAACTCGGCGACGGCCCAGGTCATGGCGTCCACCGGGGTGAGGTAGGCGCGGCCGGGGGTGGCCCAGAAGGTCTCGGGGATGCCGTTGGCGACCAGGTAGGAGTAGCCGGGCTTCTTGTCCTTCCAGGACTGCGGGGAGGCGCCGGCGTCCAGGGCCTCGTCCGGGAGGGCGAAGCCGGCGTCGCGGTCGTCGCGCAGGCCGAACACCCAGCTGGAGCCGAGGGAGGCGCGGGTGTCGGTGCTCATCTGGGTGTGGGAGGCGCGTTGGAGGGAGACGACCAGGGTGATGCCGGCGGAGCGGGCTTCCTGGGCGATGCCGGTGAAGACGTCGTCGTCGGTCTCCCGGATGGTCTTGGCGGCCTCTTCGAACCAGGCGATCAGGTAGGGCATGCCGGGGGAGCCGTCGGCCTGGACCTCGGCGCAGGCGGCCTCCCACTGCTTGTAGCCGTACTTGGCGAGCCAGGACGTGCGGGCGGGGATCACGGCGCGCAGGGCGGTGATCATGGCCTTGGTGTCGTCCACGGTGAGCGCGGCCCAGTCGAGGGCGGGCAGCAGCGGGCCGAGGGTCTGTTCGGCCTTGGCCGGGTCGGACGCCCACACGATCGCGTCGCGGCGGGTGATGACCTCGGTCAGGGCGGTGAGGCCGCCCTCGGACTTGCCGGAGCCGGTCATCCCCATGATCAGCAGGTGCAGGGCGTTGCGGTGGGCGGCCGGGTCGCCGGGGAAGAACATCGCCATGTCGGCGCCGTCCTCGTAGATCCCGGTGTGGATCGGGTCGGCGATGGAGCCGCCCGGGTGCGAGGGGCCCGGGTAGGGGACGCCGGCCTTGAGCAGGTCGTGGGGCACGACGGTCAGCGTCGCGCGGGAGGAGTCGTCGGCCTCCGGGGTCATCCGCAGGGCGTTCCTGGCGACCTTGAGCGCGCCGGCGAGCCTCGGCAGGGCCTTGGACACGTCGTCCGGCGTCAACTCCCCTCCGGGAAGCTGGAGTTCGAACTCTGCCTTGTTTGGCTGGACCTTCGCGGAGGTGACCAGGGTCCGGGCCAGTCCGACCTTCTCCAGCAGGCCCTTGTCGCCGTCGTTCACCGCGCCCTCGGGGTTGACCCGCAGCAGCTGGCGGATGTTCCACGTCGCCGCGAGCGCCGTTCCCCCTATCAGGTAGAGGCCGGGCAGCGGCCCGGCGAGGGGTCCGGCGAGGGTGGCGGCGGTGAACCAGCTGGTTCCGGCGGCGACGGTGATGGCGGAGTGCAGTCGGCGCTGCTGGCTGGTTGGTCGGCCCGCCCACCAGGTGGCGGCGGTCAGGCCCAGCGAGGCGAGGGTGAGGCCGACCGCAGCGGCCGCGGACTCGCCCCACATGGCGTTCGCCGGGCCGGACAGGATGCCGGTGCCGGCGGCGACGATCCACGGCGGCAGGTAGGGCTTCATCCGGTGGAGCAGGTACTCGCCGACGCCGCCGGCGTGCTGGTTGGGGTCGAGGTGCAGGTAGCCGGCCTGGCCGGTGTCGAGCTGGGCGAACTGGGGCTGCTGGCGGCGCACGGGCGGCCTCCCTGGGCTGCGGGGCGTGGGGCGGTGTGGGGAGGGGGCCCGGCCCGGGGCAGCGCGCGACACAGCTCACCCGGTGCGGACCGGGGCGTGGGCTGCGCGCGCCCTGCCCCGGCCGGGGATCAGGGGTGGGTCAGCCGCCGAAGTCGAACTTGCGGCGGGGCTGACGCGGCCTGGCGACGCGGGAGATCTCCGGGTCGTACTCGCGCTGGAACGCGGCGTAGGTGCGGGCGATCTCGGCGGCGCAGTCCTTGGCGTCCTCGGAGGCCTTCTTCAGGTGCTTGGCCACCCGGCGGGCGCGGGTCAGGGAGCCGAACGGCATCCCGTCGGCGTCCGGAACCTCCTTGAGTACGGCGCTCAGCAGCTCGTAGGCCATGGCCAGTTCGAACGAGACCGCGGACATGGCCTTGCGGCCCTGCTCGCAGTAGTTGCGCACGTCGGCGTTGGTGAAGAACTCCGGGTCGCCGAGCGGGGAGTACTCGCGCCCGCCGCCGGAGCGCCCGCCCTCGGAGGGGGTGCCGATCGGGGCCGACCCCGCGCCGGGGTCGCCGGGGCCACGGCCGCCGCCGGCGTCGTAGCTGAAGTGGTAGGACGTGCTGCGGGTCCTGCTGGTGCTGCGGAAACCGGACGAATCGGGCCCGGGAGTGGCGCCGGGGCGCGGGGTGCCGGAGCGGCGCGGGGGCGGGAACGGGCCGCCGGGGTTGCGGGGAGGGGTGCTCATCTGTGCTGCCTCCAAAGGGAGTTCAGGCCTGCGGGAAGTCGATCGGGGCGGTCTTGCGGCGGCGCTGCCACCAGAGCGTCTGGGCGGTGACGGTGCCTGCCAGCCACGCGGCGGCGAGCAGGCCGTTCGCGGGGCCGAACCAGACCGCGACCGCGGCC
Source organism: Kitasatospora sp. NPDC098663 (assembly GCF_044760075.1). Taxonomy (NCBI): domain Bacteria; kingdom Bacillati; phylum Actinomycetota; class Actinomycetes; order Kitasatosporales; family Streptomycetaceae; genus Kitasatospora; species Kitasatospora sp. NPDC098663. The sequence goes on from NZ_JBIWAP010000027.1 coordinate 114,667, forward strand.
CAGGCGAGGCCGGTCGAGCAGGCTGCGACGAAGCGGGTGCGGGCACGGGCCTCGCGGCGCACGGTCGAGCGCGGGTGACGACGAACGACCAGCACCCACCCGGCGGGCAACAGCACGGCCGGGACAGCGAGGGCGAGTGCGGTGGCCGGGACGGCGGACAGCACGCCGGCTGCCGCGAACGCCCCGATCCCGGCCCAGACCGGGGCCCACGCCACCCGGCGGCGCCACAAGGCGCGGCCGGTCGCGAGGGCCAACCGGCCGCTCAGGGAGGGCTGGTGAGGGACGACCAGCACGACCGGGGCGGTGCCCCGGCCGAGGTCGAGCACGTGCGCGGCGGGAGCTCCCCGCCGCCTGAGGCCGCGCTGTGCGGGTATCTGGACCTTGGTGGTGCGGGTGCGGCTCATGACGGCTCCTTCAGCGGTCGGCGACGGGCTTGGCCAGGTCGCGGTGGCCGAGGTGGACGGTGATGCCGGTCTTGCCGAGGCGCTTGGCCAGGGCCATCGCCACGGTGGGCGCGCGGTGTCGCCCGCCCGCGCAGCCGACAACGATGTTCAGCGGCCCCTCGACCGGGCCGGCGTCGAACGCCTCGGCCAGCAGCGCGGTCGCCCCGATCAGCTCCCGGACACCGGGGGTCTCCAGCACCGTCCGGCGCACCGGCAGGTCGTCGGCGGTCATGTGGCGCAGGTCCGGGGAGACGTGCGGGTCGCGGAAGTGGTGCCGCAGGTCGAGCACGAGGTGGGCGAAGGCGGGCGGGGCGCCGTGGAGGTAGCCGAAGCTGACCAGGCGGATATCGGTCAGGGCCATGGCGGGGGTCTCCTTGCTGAGGGGCAGCGGAGCAGGTCAGGGGAGGTTTCAGGCCGCGAGGGCGGTGTTGTCGGCACAGGTCAGGCAGGTGCCGAGGTGCGCGGGGAGCACGTAGCCGGCGTCCTGACCGCAGGCGGGGCAGGTGCGGCGGGCGGCGTTGGCCCTGTCGAGGGCGGCGGCCTTCGCGGGGGTCATCGGCCGCACGGGCTTGGCCAGCGCGAGGCGGTAGAGGTAGGCGGGGCGGGTCCCGCCGTAGCGGGAGCGCCACATGATCTGGGCCACCGGGTCCTGCCCGCCGGGACGCAGGCCCTTGGCACGGAGCTGGCGGCGGGTGAAGAGGCCACGCGGCGCCATGTGCCACGGGTAGGTGGGCGTGCCGCCGTGGCGGGCCCCGTCGGGGTCCCAGTGCCGCGGGCGGCTCACCGCTCGCCGCCCCTGGCGGCCTCGGGCAGCTCGAAGTAGCCGACCAGCCTGATCGGCGTTCCGGCGTAGGTGGTGGTGACGTCGAGCCAGGCGAAGGTGCCCGTCGTCGCGAGGTCGACGCCGGCCGGGTCGAGGCCGAGGGCCTGGCGCCACTGCTCGAAGTCGGCGAGGGAGGTGGAGCAGTGGAAGCCGAGGGTCAGGCCCTCGGTGAGGACCGGGGCGCCCGCAGCGTCGCGCTCATCGGCGACGACGCGCTCGCTGGTGATCCTCGACGCGGGCAGGTCGGAGTGAGTGGTGAAGAGGGCGAGCAAGACGCCGGCCGCGTTGATCTGGGCGCTGGCCGTGGTGGTGTCGGTGGTGGTCACGATGCCTGCTCCTCGACGCGGGGGGCGGTGGTCTCTTCGGTGATGACGGGGACGGCGTGCAGGGGCCGGTCCGACTGGGTGGCGCGCAGTTCCTGGTAACGGGCAGCGACCCAACCGGCCGACCAGCCGGTCAGCTCGGCCGCCCGGCGCTGCGGGATGCCGAGCGTCACGGCGGTCTGGACGGTCAGCCGCGCCTGCTCTTCGGGCAGCCGCCCGGTTGCGGCGGGAGCGGAGAGGAGTTCCTGCCGCAACCGCTCGGCCTCCTGCTCGGCGGCGCGCTCACGCTCACGCTCACCGCGCTCACGCTCGCTCGCCTCGTGCTCACGGCGCTGCCGCTCGGCGCGCTCGGCGTCCTCGCGCCAGCGCTGTTCCTGGTGTGCGTCGCCGGCCATCTGCCGCTCGTGATCGCGCTGCGACTGGGCCATGCGCTGGTCGTGCTCACGGCGCTCACGCTCGCGCTGGTCGGCCCGATCCTGCTGGGCCTGCCGGTCCTCACGGTCGCGCTGGTGGCGCTCTTCGACGCGGCGGTCGCGCTCGGCCTGCTCATCGTGCTCACGCTGCTCGCGGACGGCCAGCGCGGCGGCGATTGCCCGCCGGTAGGCGAGTGAGGTTTCCGCCGTGACGATCAGCAGCAGCGGTGCCACCGAGTGAACCGCGACGCCGACCTTGTCGTGATCCAACGCGCTCTGGCCTACGTTGAGCAGCACCGTCATGGCGCCGGTCATCCAGCGCAGGACGACCGGCCACCGGCCACCCTCGCCGCCGATGCGGGCGAGCGTGCTGTCCAGGAGGACCACGATCACCACCGCCGCGTCCACGACTAGCGGCAGGATCGGGGCCGTCCACCCCCAGTCCTTCGGGGTGTGGTGGGACATCAGGGGAGTGACCGTGAGCATGCTGTAGAGGACTGCGCCCAGCGTGATCGTCCACGTGCCCACGGCCAGCGCGCGTTCGGCCGAGCGGATCTGTTCCCGGTCAATCGGCACCCTCACCGTGACCACCACCGGGTGCGCGGTGAGCGCGGCGTGAGCACGGTGAGCATCGGGGTGGTCATCAGAGAGCACCCCCGGCGGTCAGCTGGGCCCGGGAGCGGGCCGCCCGCCGCAGCAGGCTGTTGCGCTCACGCTCGTTCAGGCCGCCGAAGATGCCGTGCGGCTCCCGGCGCTCCAGCGCGTCGGCCAGGCACATCGACTTCACGGGACACCCGGCGCACATCATCTTGGCGCGGCGCTCGGCCCACTCGGCGGTCTCGGGCCCCATCTCCTCGGGGTCCGGGAAGAACAGCGCGGTGTCGCTGTCGGCGCAGGCGGCGCCGCGCAGGTCGCTGTCCGGGTTCGGCCGGTACTCGGCGAGCACGGTGGCCTCCGGGCGGGCGGCCAGGTGCGGGGTACGGGTCGCGCCGCTGATGATCGAGCGGAGCTGGGCCATCACGCCGCCGCCTTCCAGGTCAGCACCCGGCGGCGCTCGGCGGTGCGCATCAGCGCGGAGGCGAAGCTCGCGGCCGGCGCGGGCAGGTCCCGCAGGATGTCCCGTGCGGCGTCGAGCCGGGCCAGCCGCTCCTCGGCGGACTCGTCCACGCTTCCGGTGAACAGTTCGGCGTCGACGCCGAAGCCGAGCGCGAGTTCCGCGAACTCGGCGGCCGTAGTGGCGTCCTGGCCTGCGACAATCAGTTTCATGGGTCGTGTCCTTCACTCGGACGGCCCTGAGCGGTCCCGGTGTTGCAGCACCGGGACCGCAGCCGCGCTAGGGGTCGAACGCCGACGAGCGTCCGCGGAAACCCGACGTACCGCCGCCGAAGCGGCGAGACGCCGGGCACCGTGATCGCTGGTCGCAGCCTCACCGGCCGATGGCTCGGCGAGGCGACCTATGTCTCTTGCGGTCGATCGGATTCATCTGGACACCTCCTGAGGTCGAGCGGACAAGGGAAACGCACTGCAAGGGGGGCCGTGCCCCCACTCTCCGGCCGTTGCTCGCGGTCGCCGGGCCACCTCGCCAGTCAGGGCCGAAGCCCCTATCCCCTGGCCTTTGCGGAGATTGCAGCGTCCTCCGCCTCAGCTCACAGGCACCCTGGAGGGCTGCTAGCAGCCCTCCAGGTGCATCTGTGCAGGTCAAGCAAGCCCTAAAGTCATGTTGAGGACTTGTCCTCAACTCCTCTTTAGGAGCTGAGACGACTATGACGGACTCTCAGGAAGTCGTCAACTCCTCTTGAGGACTTATCCTGGTCGGGTCGCGCAACGAAGGATGGTGGAGCCGCCATGGCGAAGGTGTACGAGCGGATCGCAGACGCCCTAAGGCAGAGGATCCGCGCAGGTCAGCTCAAGCCCGGGGAGAGGTTGCCCGCTGAGACGGCCCTAGCGGAGCAGTACGACACGAGCGTTCCGACCATCAGGCAGGCCACCGGGGTCTTGGTTGCCGAGGGCCTGATCGAGAAGCAGCACGGCCGGGGCACCTTCGTCCGGAAGGAGCCGACCAGGGTGGTCCGAGACAATGCGCGACACCAATGGGAGAAGGACCGGGCGCGCGCGTCCGAGGCCGAGCGGCTGACCACGGGAGCGACCGAGCGCGACACGGGACTAACGATCAACGATCTGGTCTTCGAAGCGAGTTACGAGCAGGTACCCGCCGCCGGCGGGCTCGCGGAGGAGTTCGGTGTCCCTGAGGGCACGACGCTGCTTCAACGGACGTACCGAACGAGGTACCGGGAGGAGCGCACGCCGCTCAACCGCTCGCAGTCGTACTTGGTCCTCAGCATGATCGAGGGCAACCCTGATCTCCTTCGGGAGGATCAGGAGCCGTGGCCGGGTGGAACTCAGAACCAGCTCTGGACCGTGGGTATCGAGCTGGATCGCGTTGTGGAGACATTCCAGGCCCGGCCCCCCACGCCGGAGGAGGTCGAGGAGTTGGGCCTGCCGATGGGCGTGTCGGTGATCATCCTGCGCAAGATCGGCATCGACACGACCGATCGGGTGGTAGAGGTGGCCGACGTCGTGCTGCCGGGCGATCGCACACAGCTGGCGTTTACGACCAAACTGGCAAGGTGGTGAGCATGACCCAAGTCATCTCTGTCATTACGGCTGTTCACGGGCCGTCTGCGTCTTACCTGTCGGACGCCTACAAGTCACTGCTGGCCCAGGAGCTGCCGGAGGGCTGGAACTGGCAGTGGGTCATTCAGGAGGACGGGGAGACCGATGACGTCGCCCCCCATGTGCCGGACGACCCCCGCGTTACCTTCGGGCAGGGGCGACACGGCCGGGCCGGCGTGGCCCGCACGATGGCGCTTTCCCGGGCCATCGGGCAGTACGTCAAGGTGCTCGACGCCGACGACATGCTTGTTGAAGGCACGCTTGCACGGGACCTTGTAGCACTCCGGCGACCCGGAATCTGCTGGTCGACGTCGCGGGTGCTTGATCTCCTCCCAGACGGTTCGACTGTGGGGTTCGACCAGGATCCCCCGGAGGGGCCTATCGAGCCTGGGGCAGTGCTTGAACACTGGAAGGCACACGACTTCCGCGCTCAGGTCCACCCTGCGACCCTGTGCGCGCGACGTGATCTCGTGCTCGCCCTTGGCGGCTGGATGGCTCTGCCGGCGAGCGAGGACACCGGCCTTCTCATGGCCCTGAACGCCGTCAGCCGTGGTTGGTTCTCGGTCGAGACCGGCCTTCTCTATCGCAAGTGGCCGGGGCAGAGCACGGCGTCCAGCGCGCACGTCCACGAAGCCGAGAGGTCTGCGCGGATGGCGGTCATTGAGGCGCGGGCACGGGCACTCGCAGCACTCGACGGCTGGCGCATCGAGCACTGACCCAGAGCGTCGAACGGCCAGGGCCACAGCATCGGGGCCGCTGTGGCCCTGGCCGTTTCCAGCAGCGACTGCGAGCCTGCCGCTCTGGAGAAATCCTGGAGAAGATCTTGGAATTGAGGCCTCGGCCTGCCGCCGCGCACCAACGCAAACCAACACTCTGAGCTGTACGTTTGGAAGAAGGGGCAGATGGGCGACTTTGCAGGGCCTAATTCGGGACGAAGAGGCCGTGGGTTCAAATCCCGCCACCCCGACCCAGCACAGAGGGCCCACCGGAGAAATCCGGTGGGCCCTCTGGCGTTGTGCGTGACTACGTGAGTGACTGGCCCTCACGATCTTCCGCAAGCAGATCCCCCATGGCCGTCGCACCGGTCTGGACCACCGGGCGGACCTACTTCCGATAGGCCTCCCTCGTGACGGCCGCGCCGATCGGGCAGTACGTGGCGGTGGGTTTCGGGCTGCCCCGTCGCGGGCCGCCGGCTGGGGAACGGGCACGGGGTCCGCCGCAGGTCACGCAGGGTGGCGGACAGCGGCTCTTGTGGAGCAAGGATCCTCCCGGGCTCATCCATAGGATCATCTGCACCGCGTGACTACGCTGTGGCTCTACGACAGTGGGGGAAGGGCGAGTGCCATGACAGCGTGGATTCTGGTGTGCAACCCAGCGAGGTTCCGTATCGACGACCTGCGGGCAGACAACGGCGAGTTGGACTCCTGGACAGTCCGGCGCTACCTCAACGAGATGCAAGAAAGCGATCCGTTCGCACTGTGGGTGAGCGGTCCAGGCGGTGGTGTCATGGCGCTTGGCGAGCTCACAGGTGAGCCGCGCTGGAGTGGCGACGAGAGGGCGGACCATCAGTACTGGGTAGAACCGCCTGGCGCCCGGGACGCCGTGCCGTTGAAGGTTGAGAAGTGGCTGGAATCCCCAATCCCGCGAGCTTGGTTCATCGACAATGAAGTCTTCGCTGGTGCCGGAATCCTGTCCCAGCCGTTCGCCGGAAATCCCCACCGCCTCACAAACGAGCAGTGGAACGCGCTGGCCACCAGGGCTGAGCAAGCCGTAGCCTCTGGGCTGGACAGCGAGATTCCGGCAGGCGATGGCTGGCACCTCCAGCCGGGCGATCAGATCCGCCGAGTCGAACTCCACGACCGCTATGGGGGCAGCCGTCAAGGAGGGATTAGCCCGTCATCGCAGTCCAAGAACGTTCTGTTCTTCACGGACGCCAGCACGGGCGAACAGCACGGCTATGACGACCTCTGGGAGTCTGACGACCATTTCCGCTACACCGGTGAGGGGCAGAGCGGCGATCAGGTCTTCGCCAAAGGCAACAAGGCCATCCGGGACCACCTCCGGGACGGTCGACACCTTCGCCTCTTCATCGGCAGCCGGGGCATCGTCCGCTACGCGGGTGAGTGGATCCTCGATCCCAACGAGCCGTACTCATGGGGCAGCGCCAAGTCCACGAACGGCGGACCAAAGCGGAAAGTGATCCATTTCCACCTGATCCGGCTGGGGGCCGCGGTAACTGCCCCAGGCGTACCAGTGGGCAGTGACTACCGCGTCGAAGACGAGACCACCGTTCCAGCACCGGCTGCCCCAAGCACCCCGGACCCGGCGCTGGTGGGGCGAAATCTCAGCATGCATCGGCAACTTCAGAACGCGCTCGCCAAGGAGGTGCAGGCCCGTGGCATGAAGCCACTGTCGCCGACTCCAGCCGACCCCGCCTTTGATATCGCTTGGCACGACGGGGACACACTGACGGTGATCGAGGTGAAGTCCTTGCGACCCGAGAACGAGTCTCATCAACTGCGCACTGGAATAGGGCAGTTGCTTGACTATGTGGACCAGCTTAGTGCGCGAGCCTCGCGGGTTCGTGGAGTCCTCTGGTTGGAGCGGACGCCGCTGGAAGAACGCTGGTTGGGCATCTGTGAACGCGCCGGGGTGGTACTTGCGTGGCCGGGGGCAGACGCCAAGGTCTGGGAGCAGCCGCCGGCCCTCTGACAGTGATGATGTGACTGGTGGTTCTGCTGATGAGCCTGACTCGCCCTCTGACCGTGGCCAGCAGTGCTACAGGTTGCGGAACTGTCCCGGGTCGGCATGCGTTTCGCGATACAAAGTTCGCCTGGTGGATCAGTTGGGGGCTCAATGTCGAAGACGAGTCGGGTGGATGCTCTCTGCGCGGCGGCGGCTGCCTTGCGCGTCGATCGGTCGTCTGGGCAGCCTGCCCGACACCAGCCGATCACCTTGCTGTGGGCCATCGGGCGAGCGGCAGCGAACCAGCCGCGAATGGTGTGCTGGACGAAGGCGCGGGCTGAGCTCAAGCCGTTGCTTGAGGAGTTCGGGCACACTGGGGCGAACCCCTCGCCGGAGTATCCGTTCGTGGCCTTGAGCCGGTCCGGACTGTGGGAGCTCCGCGGGTACGAAGGCGAGGTTCCGGCAGCCCGCGGGTCAGGACTCCAGCGATGGCTCGATGACCACGAGCCACTGGGCGGACTGGAGCACGACTTCTACGAGCTGATGGCGACTGCCCCGGCGGCTCGCAAACGCGTGGTCGACACCCTGGTGAGTCAATTCTTCGATACAGAGAAGCGCACAGACTTGTTGAAAAATTTCCGACTCGGCACCCCCGAATTTGACGGATACGGGGCCGTACCGGGGATCGAGGTGGGTCGCGTCTTCGCAAACCGGCAGGCACTGCATGACGTCGCCGTGCACCGGCCGCTCCAGGCAGGCATCTGCGGCACCGCGGACGGCGGAGCGGAGTCCATCGTATTGTCCGGCGGCTACGAGGATGACGAAGACCACGATGACGTCATCATCTACACCGGACAGGGTGGGCGTGACAACAACACCGGTCGGCAGGTACGCGACCAGACTCTTACTCGCGGAAATGCCGCTCTTGTGACCAGCCAAACAACTGGCATTCCGGTACGAGTGGTCAAAGGCGATACAGATAGCGGTTACCGTTACGATGGACTCTTCCGGGTTGAAGCCTTCTGGCATGCCGTTGGTCAATCCGAATTCCTGGTCTGGCGCTACCGGCTAACAAAGATCTCTTCTGACGAAACGGTCACTCAGGATCCGGAAGGTCAGGCACCGGAAGGTCGGACGAATACGACACGCGTGGAGACCACCTTTCAGCGGATCATCCGTAGTACCAAGGTGGCGAACTACGTTAAGCGCGTCCACGGCTTCACCTGCCAGGTGTGCGGCACGCGACTTGCCACGCCCACGGGCGCCTACGCAGAAGCTGCGCATATTCGGGCCCTGGGCAAGCCACACAACGGGCCTGATCTTGCCGACAACATCCTGTGCTTGTGTCCCAACCACCACACGCTGTTCGACTTCGGCATGCTGTCCATCGCGGATGACCTGACAATTACCGACCGTGCCACGGGTGCCCGCCTTGGGAGGCTGCGTGAGGTTCGTGGTCATCGAATCGATCAGGGGCACCTGGCCTATCACCGAGAGCACCACTCCGAGAGGTGGAAACACGGGCAGGACGAGGGAGCCGGCGACGAAGGTGCAGACGACGTCGGGGAATAAGGCCCAGGGCCCTGCCGGAGGTGTTCGGGAGGGCCCTTTGGTGTGGGTGGGGGTGTCAGAGGGTGGTGGGGAGGTCGGTGCGGGAGGTGATGTGGAGTTTGGGGTAGGCCTTGTAGAGGTGGTGGGCGATGGTGCGGGGGCTCAGGAAGAGTTGGGCGGCGATCTCGCGGTTGGTGAGGCCTTGGGCGGCCAGGCGGGCGATCTGGAGTTCCTGGGGGGTGAGCGGGGAGTCGGGGGTGCCGGTGGGGCTGGTGGTGGGGGCCGGGGTGCCGGTGGCGGTGAGTTCGATGCGGGCGCGGGCGGCCCAGGGGTGGGCGGCGAGGCGTTCGAAGGTTTCGAGGGCGGCGCGCAGGTGCGGGCGGGCGTCGGTGCGGCGGCGGGAGCGGCGCAGCCATTCGCCGTAGAGGAGGGCGGTGCGGGCCTGCTCGAAGGGGCGGTGGGTGCCTTCGTGGAGGTCGAGGGCGGCGCGGTAGGCGGATTCGGCGAGTTCGTCGGGGCCTAGCAGGGCCTGGCAGCGGAGCCGGAGCGCCTCGGTCCAGGGGCGGTCGGTGGCGGCGCTCCAGCGGGCGAAGCGTTCGTAGGGTTCGGCGGAGCGTTCGGGGGTGCCGAAGCGGACGGCGGCTTCGACCAGGTCGGGGACGGCCCGGGTGGCGCTGACGTGGTGCCGGTGGGCGCCGGTGGTGAGGGTGTGCAGGCGGTCGGCGGCGTCGCCGGCGCGGCCGTGGCCGAGGTCGAGCAGGGCGAGTGCCCAGTGGGCCCAGGGGCGGCCGGCGGCGGGGGCGGCGGTCTGCGGGCCGGTGGTGGCGAGGGATTCGGCGGTGAGCCGGGTGCAGCGGTCGGTGTCACCGTCGAGGGCGGCCAGGTAGGCGAGGAGCGCGGTGAGTTGGCTGGTCCACTGGTGCTGGCCGGTGTCGCGGGCGAGGGCGAGGGCTTCGGTGGCGGTGACTTCGGCGTCGCGGTGGCGGCCGTGGAAGAGTTCGGCCTCGGCGAGGAAGAACTGGAGGGTGGGCATCACGCCGATGGTGCCCTTGGCGCGGGCTTCGGCGACGAGTTCGCCGCCGAGTTCGGCGGTCTCGTCGTCGCGGCCGAGGATGAGGGTGGCGCCGCAGAGTTGGACGAGGTCGACGGGGGTTTCGGCGCCGGCCTTGCGGGCTGCCGCGGCGGTGTCGCGGGCGGCGGGGGGCTGTGGTGCGGGCCGACCGAGGGCGGGGAGCACGGCGGCGGGCAGGTGGCGGGCGAGCGGGGCGAGCGGGTCGTCGTCGGCGAGCGGTAGCGCGGCCAGCCGGTCGAGGACGGCGATCACCGGTTCCTCGCCCGCGTACCAGGCGGTGTGGAAGGCCTGGAACAGCATCCGGGCGGCGTGCGGCGCCTCGATGGCGGTGCCGGCGGCGTCGAGCAGCAGCCGGTAGGCGGTCGGGTAGGAGCCGCGCCAGAAGTGCGCGGTGGCCCGGACCTGGTCGAGCAGGGCGTGTGCCAGGGGGTTGTCGGTGCGGGCCCCGGCCTCGTCGGCGAGCGTTTCGGCCTGCGCCAACTTCCCTTCTTCGGTGGCGGCTTCGGCGGCCAGGACGAGGCGGCGGGTGGCGGCGTCGCGCTCCGGAGTGAGGCGGGCGGCCCGTTCGTACGCGGCGGCGGCGCCGCCGTGGGCGCCGCGGGCCTCGGCGCGGACGGCGGTGCGTTCCAGCGCGTCGGCGAGGGCGGCGTCGGGAGCGGTGGCGGCGTGGGCCTGGTGCCAGGTGCGGCGGTCGCCGTCCGGCAGCGCCCCGGCGATGGCCTGGTGGATCGTCAGTCGCTGGTGGTGCGGGGCACGTTGCAGGATGGCGGCGCGCAGGAGCGGGTGGCGGAAGGCGATCCGGCGGTCGGGGGTGACGCTCGCCAGGCCCGATTCCTCGGCGGGGCCGAGGTGTTCGGCGGGGACGCCGAGGGCGGCCGCGGCGGGCAGGACGACGTCGAGTTCGCCGGTCTCCTCGGCGGCGGCGACCAGCAGGAGGGTCTGGGTGGCCGGGGGCAGGCCGGTGACCTGGCCGTGGAAGGCGATCAGCAGCCGACTGGTGAGCGGCAGGCCGCCGGGCGCGGGCGGCGGCGAGCCGGAGGTGTTCTTCTGCGTCCCGGTGGAGATGGGGAGTTCGGTGAGGGCGAGCGGGTTGCCGGCCGCCTCGACGAGCAGCCGCTCGCGGACGGCGGTGGGCAGGCCGGGGCCGGCCCGGTGGTCCAGGAGCCGGGCGGCGTCGGGCTCGGGCAGGCCGGTCAGCCGGAGCTCGGGGAAGCCCGTGGTCGGGAGTTCCGGTGCGGCGCCGCCGGTGCGGGCGGCGAGCAGCAGGGCTACCCCTTCGGCCTGGAGTCGGCGGGCGGCCAGCAACAGGGCGTCGAGGGAGGCGTCGTCCAGCCACTGCGCGTCGTCGAGGACGCACAACAGGGGCTGTTCGGTGGCGAGTTCGGCGAGCAGTCCGAGGGTGGCGAGCCCGACCAGCAGCCGGTCGACCGGGGCGCTTTCCTCGGCGAGTCCGAATGCCGCTTCCAGGGCGCGCCGTTGCTGCCCGGGCAGGGCGTGCAGCCGGTCGAGGCCGGGTGCGAGCAGCAGGCTCAGTCCGGCGAAGGGCAGTTCCGCCTCGTACTCGACGCCCGCCGCCCGGATCACCCGGAACGCCTCGCCCGCCCGCCCGACGGCGTCGTCCAGCAGCGCGGTCTTGCCGATCCCGGGCTCGCCCCGGAGCAGCAGCACCCCGCTGTGGCCTTCGCGTGCCGCGTCCAACAGTCCCGCCACGACGGACTGTTCGTCTTCCCTCCCGTACAGCATGCCCCGACCCTACCGAGGCCCTCCCGGCCGCAGGTACGGGCGGGCACCGCCGATCACACCTACGTACCCCCCGCCGGACGCTACGTACCCCCATGCCGATACGTGACTGATTCGCCCGCGCCGGCCCGTCCCTACCTTGGTGAGCAGCGGGAACGAGCCGCTCAACCACCCACCGGGACACGGGAGAAGACCATGACCGAGATCACCGCCACCGCCCTCCAGCAGCTCGCCGAGCGCTACTTCGCGGTCTGGAACGAGACCGACCCGGCCGCCCGCCGCAAGCTGATCGACGAGGTGTGGGCCGTGGACGGCCGGTACACCGACCCGCTGGCCGCCGTCGCCGGCCGGGACGCGATCGACGCGCTGATCGGCGCGGCCCAGGCCCAGTTCCCCGGGCTGGAGTTCACCCTCGGCCCGGTGGACGCGCACCACGACATCGCCCGGTTCACCTGGAACCTCGGGCCGGCCGGCGCCGAACCGGTGGTGATCGGCTTCGACGTCCTGGTGGCCTCGCCGGACGGGCGGATCGGCTCGGTGTACGGCTTCCTGGACCGCGTCCCGGGCGCCTGACGGCAGGCCGGACGGGTCGGGGGCGACCCCCACCGCTCCCGACCCACTCCCCCCGACCCCACTGAGGAGAAACCGAGATGAGATCCGCCCTGACCGCCCGTCCATCGACCGCTCCCGCCGATGCGAGCAGCAATGCGCCCGGCATTGCGGGCACCACCGCGAGTGCCACCGCGCCCGGGGCCGAGGCGGCGGCCGGCGCCCCGCGCGGCCTGCTGGCGGTCGTCCTGACCGCCACCTTCATGACCGCCCTCGACTTCTTCGTCGTCAACGTCGCCGTCCCGTCCGTCCAGGCCGACCTGGGTGCCGGACCGGCCGCCGTCCAGTGGGTGATCGCCGGATTCAGCCTGGCCCTCGCGGCCGGCCTGGTCACCGCCGGCCGGCTCGGCGACCGGTACGGTCGGCGCCGGGTGTTCGGGCTCGGTCTGGCCCTGTTCACCCTCGCCTCCGCGGGCTGCGGCCTCGCCCCCACCGCCGCCGCGCTGGTCGGCGCCCGGGTGATGCAGGGCCTGGCGGCGGCGCTGATGGGCCCGCAGGTGCTGGCGATCCTGCGGACGGCGTTCAGCGGCGCGGCGCAGGCGCGGGCCTTCGCCCGGTACGGGCTGACCATGGGCGTCGGCGCGGTGTTCGGCCAGTTGATCGGCGGGCTGCTGATCCGGGCGGACCTCTTCGGCCTCGGCTGGCGCAGCTGCTTCCTGATCAACCTGCCGATCGGCCTGGCCGCCCTGGCCCTGGTCCGCCGCTGCCTGCCGGAGTCGCGCGCCCCGCAACGGCCGGGCCTGGACCCGGTGGGCGTGCTGCTGGTCACCACCGCGCTGACCGCCCTGGTGCTGCCGCTGATCCAGGGCCCCGCGCAGGGCTGGCCGCTGTGGACCTGGCTCTGCCTGGGCGGCGCGCTCGCCCTGCTGGCCGGCTTCGTGGTGCACCAGCACCGCACCCGGACCGGCGCCACCACGCCCGACTCCGGCAGCGGCTCCGGCAGCGGCTCCGGCCCCGCCGCCCCGCTGGTCGACACCCGGCTGTTCCGGACCAGGGCCTTCGGCGCCGGTCTGCTCGCCCAGCTCGCCTTCTGGCTCGGCCAGGCGTCCTTCTTCCTGGTGCTCGCCCTGTACCTCCAGCTGGGCCGCGGTCTGGACGCGCTCGGCGCCGGGCTGGTGTTCACGGCGATCGGCCTCGGCTACCTGCTCACCTCCAACGTCACCCACCGCGTCGCCGCCCGCCTCGGCGGGGCCCGGACGATCGCCGCCGGCGGGCTGCTGATGGCCGTCGGGCTGGGCCTGCTCGCCCTCGCGGTGTGCGGCGCGCCGGGCGGGAGCGTGTGGTGGCTGACGCCGGGGCTGTTCGTGGACGGCCTGGGGATGGGCCTGGTGATCGCCCCGGTGACCTCCGTGGTGCTGGCCGGGGTCGAGCCCCAGCTGGTCGGGTCGGCCGCCGGTGTGCTGGCCACCGTGCAGCAGGTCGGCGGGGCACTGGGCATCGCGCTGATCGGGCTGCTCTACTACGGCGGGGGCGACCCGGCGGCCGCGTTCGGCCGCAGCGTGACGGCGCTGGCGGTGCTGGAACTGGTGCTGGTGGGCCTGGTCCGGCTGCTGCCGCAGAAGGGCTAGCGGGACCGGGCGGGCGCGCACGAGCGGACGGGATCCCGGGAACGGGTGGGATCCCGGGAACGGGTGGGATCCCGGGAACGGACGGGATCCCGGGAACGGGTGGGAGGGACGGGGCGGGTGGGGCGGGCGGGTGAGCTGCGGCCCCCCCCCCCCCCCCGTACGGCCCCCCCCCCGTTCGGTAAGTACCACCCATAGGGGTGGGTGGGCGGGTTATCGAGGTGAAGAGCGCCGGACCCGCGGGGGAGG
>NZ_JBIWAP010000028.1:0-107564 GCF_044760075.1 Kitasatospora sp. NPDC098663
CACCACGAAGACCAACGAGGACCACGGAAGATGGATACGGGCCGGTGGCAGCGGCGATCCACGAAAAGGAACATGTGCCAGCCCCAGATCGCTGGGGAGAAACCTTCGGCGACGAGACCGTCGCCGCCGCCATGATCGACCGACTCGTCCACCACGCCGAGGTCCACTCCCTCAAGGGCGAGTCCTACCGCATGCGAGGCCGCGAACTCGGCCGCACCCGCACCACCGACAACGACTGAACAAGACCGCACGATGGCCCACGATTGAACCGATCAGACCAGCCCGATTTCAGATTCTGGATCACTTTCCGGGCTCTGTCGCTGATTGAGGGGTCTTGGTTGGTTGGTCATGGTGATAGGAGGATGCGGCGGCGTAGGAGGTCGAAGTTGGCCCGGCCGTACATCTGCCTCTTCAGGAGCTTGATCCTGGTCACGTTGCCCTCGACTGCTCCCGAGGTGAGCGTGGTGTTCAGGGCTGCGAGAACGGCTGCGTGGTCGCGTCGGGTGCCGCCGGCCAGGGTGCGGAGTTCTGGTTGTCCGTCGAGGCGGACGTCGGCGAGCCAGACGTCGAGGGCCAGGTGCTCGCTGCGGCGTTCGCGGACCATGGTGGCCAGACGCCGGGCGTACTGGGTGGTCGTGGCCAGGGCCGGGTTGCGTTCGCACAGCTCGTCGAGGCACTTGCGTTCGGTGTCGTCGAGCCGCTCGGGTCGGCGCATGATCCAGTCGGTGACGCGGCGGACGGTCAGGTGGGGCAGCGGGGCCTGTACCGGGATCGCTCCGGTTCGGTAGAGCCGCAGATGGCGCTGAACGGTGTTGACGTCACCGCGGTAGCCCAGTTGCTGGATCTCGCGGGTGAGTGCGGAGGCGTTGGTGCAGCCTTCCATCCATCGGTGGTGCAAGTAGCGCCGGTAGTCGTCGATCACGCTGGGGCGGTTGGTCGCTGCGACGAGGAGTTGCTCCACGTCGGCGGCTCGGGCGAAGCGCAGGACGGTGCCGCGGCTGAGGTGGAGTTCCCGGGCGATGGCACGCAGGCTGTCGCCGCGCTCGATGCGTTCGTGGATCTGCTGGTGACGCTCGCGGGTGCGGGCGACCAGGGGACGTGCCTGGCCGTGGGCGTCCAGCTCGTTCGAGCCGGCAGCCCCGGAACGGGGCATGTCGTCCTGCTCTTCTGCGAGGGCGAGGGGTTCGCGCAGGTCGGCGCGGTGGCGGCCGACGACGCGCTCCACGGCCTCGGCGAGGTTGTGCAGCAGGTGCCAGGCGTCGGCGACCTGTTGGGCCTGTGGCGCGCCTGTTCGGGCACCGTCGCGGAAGGATCCGGCTCGGTCTCGGCAGATCGTCCGCACTTCGGGGTGGTCGCGCAGCCAGGTGGCGAAGGTGTTCGCGGTGCGATCGGCCAGGACGTCGATCGGGCGGTGGGTGTCCATGTCCACGAGGACCGTCGCGTAGGTGCGACCACGGCGAACGGCGAACTCGTCCACTCCCAGACGCGGGACGAGGCCCGACGACGGGACGGGCAGTGCGCGGATGAGACGGAGTAGGGTGTCCCGGCACGTAGTCATGGCCAGACGACCGGAGATCCGGGCTCCGGCCCGTCCGCCCAGAAAGAGGGCGATGTCGGTGAGCTGAGCGGTGAGCGCGGTCGTGCGACGCGCGTGGCGGGACGTCAGGGCCGGGATCTGCTCGGCGAACGTCCGCCGCCCGCACCGGTCGTTCCCGCACACGAGACGACGCGCCCTCAGGTCCAGCCGCACCCGCAGACCCGCCACCGGACGGTCCGCAAGACGCCGCCGGTAGTAGCAGTGCAGCCGCGACGACATCCGCCCTCACCCCGGACAGACGGCCGACGCCGCCACCGACCGCACCGCGAGACGAACCTCGTCTTCCCCGAGAACCATCTCCTCAACCTCCACCCCGATCCCCGGGAAGAGAAGGTCTGCCACACGCACCGCATCCATCACGCCCAGGTCATGCCCACCACCCGAGCACGGTCGGCACGCACCCCTCAATCAGCGACAGAGCCCACAACTTGGGCCAGAACCGAATTCCTCCCCGTCTCCGGACACCTGCCGACGACGAGCGATCTCGGCGCAGCCGGGCCGGTAGCCCCAGCGGGCTGATCCCGACAGGCCCCTGACACATCTTCAAGTTACTATCAGGTATTTTTAAGGGGCCTTTCAGGTGAACATTGCCACTTCTTGAAGGATTGCCCGTGCCCCGTCGCCCGTCCCCCCGCCTCAGCCGCTCCGCCCGCACCACGCTCACCGCCGCCCTCACCCTCGGCACAGCGCTGACAGCACTGCCCGCCGCACCCGCCTTCGCCTCCGCCTCCGCCGACACGCGGATACCCGCCCCGGCGGCGCCTGCCGCCACCGGCACCCCGCACCTGGACCCCGTCGAGCAGATGCTGCGTCAGGTATCGCCCGGCCTGGAGGGGACGGTCTGGCAGCGCACCGGCGGCAACAACCTGGACGCCCCCGCCGGTGACCCGGCCGGCTGGCTGCTGCAGACCCCGAACTGCTGGGGCGACCCGAACTGCACCGACCGGGCCGGCACCGACAAGCTGCTGGCCAAGATGACGGCGAACATCGCCGGCGCGACCCGCACCGTCGACATCTCCACCCTCGCGCCGTTCCCCAACGGCGCGTTCCAGGACGCGATCGTCTCGGGCCTGAAGGCCTCGGTGGCGGCGGGCAACAAGCTGACCGTGCGGGTCCTGGTGGGGGCTGCCCCCCTCTACAACATCACCGCGCTGCCGACCGGTTACCGGGACGACCTGCTGGCCCGGCTCGGCCCGGCGGCCGCCGGCGTCACGCTGAACGTCGCCTCGATGACCACCTCGAAAACCGCCCTGTCCTGGAACCACTCCAAGCTGCTGGTGGTGGACGGCCGCAGCGTGATCACCGGCGGCATCAACAACTGGAAGGACGACTACATCGACACCACCCACCCGGTGTCCGACGTCGACCTCGCGCTGACCGGCCCCGCCGCCGCCTCGGCCGGCTCCTACCTCGACACCCTGTGGGGCTGGACCTGCAAGAACACCGGAGTGCTGTCGAGTGCCTGGTTCGCCTCCAGCAACGGCGCGCCCTGCCTGCCGAACCTGGAGAAGGACGCCAACCCCGGCCCCGTGCCGGCCACCGGCAACCTGCCGGTGATCGCGATCGGCGGCCTCGGCGTCGGCATCCGAAGCGCAGACCCGGCCTCCACCTACCAGCCGGACCTGCCGGCCGCCGCCGACGCCAAGTGCGGCCTGGTCGCCCTGCACGACAACACCAACGGCGACCGCGACTACGAGACGGTCAACCCCGAGGAGAGCGCGCTCCGGGCCCTGGTGGCCGGCGCCACCAGCCACATCGAGATCTCCCAGCAGGACCTGAACGGCACCTGCCCGCCGCTGCCGCGCTACGACCTGCGCCTCTACGACCTGCTCGCCGCCAAGCTCACCGCCGGCGTGAAGGTGCGCATCGTGGTGAGCGACCCGGCCAACCGCGGCACGGTCGGCAGCGGCGGCTACTCGCAGATCAAATCCCTCTCCGAGATCAGCGACGCGCTCCAGGCCCGGCTGGCGGCCCGGACCGGCGACGCGTCCGGTGCGAAGGCCACCATGTGCCGGAACCTCCAGCTCGCCTCCTTCCGCGCGGCGCCGACCGCGACCTGGGCCGACGGTCACCCGTACGCACTGCACCACAAGGTCGTCGCGGTCGACGGCTCGGCGTTCTTCGTCGGCTCGAAGAACCTCTACCCCGCCTGGCTGCAGGACTTCGGCTACCTGGTGGAGAGCCCGGACGCGGCCGCCCAGCTCGACGCGAACCTGCTGGCCCCCGAGTGGCGCTACTCGCAGGCCGCCGCCACGGTCGACTACACCCGCGGCATCTGCCCGAACTGAGCGCGTTCTCCGTCCGTCAGGATCTTCCGGGGCCGCCGGCGTCTCAGCACCTCGGGGCGCCGGGCGGTCCTGCCGACGTCGTAGCGAGGTGCCCGGTGTCCGTTCTCGGCACCGGGTGCCCGTTCTCGGGTTCGCCGTCAGAGTTCGCCGTCAGAGTTCGCCCGCCAGGATCCGGCGCTCCTTCTGGGGATCGATACCGAGCACGTCGCCCTGTAGGCCCTGGGTGTAGGGCTCCTCGCGCGGGCCGCGTTCCTGCAGCCAGGCCCAGGTGTCATGCACCGTCTCGGCGAGCGGGCGACAGCGCAGCCCGGCCGCCGCGGCCGCCCGGGAGTCCGCCCGCCAGATCGCGCCGGCGCTCCCGTTGTCATCGAACTCCGGGTACCAGAGTGGGAGTTCGCTCCACGGCCGGACGCCGGCCGCGCGCAGCCGCTGGTCCTCAACCCAGACGAGTTCGGCGTTCGAACCGCTGGCCGCCGCACAGGCCGTGAGCAGTTCGCCGTAGGTGCTCGACCCCGGCAGCGAGGTGGTCACGAACCGGCCGCCGACGCCGCGTGCCCCCAGGTCCAGCCCGAAGGCGGCGAAGTCCCGGGCATCGACCAGTTGGATCGGCAGGTCCGGCCTGCCGGGGGCCAGCACGCGCCCGCCGCGCGCCGTCCGCTCCAACCACCAGGGCAGCCGCCCGATGCTCTCGTGCGGGCCGATCAGCAGACCGCAGTTGAGGACGGTCGATCGCTCGGCGCCGAACTGTTCGAGCACCGCCCGCTCGCAGCCCGCCTTGAGCGCGGTGCTGAACGGCAGGCCGGGCGGCGAGTCGGCCGGGCAGTCGTGCAGCGGCGAGCCCTCGTCGACCGGCCGGTCGGGCCATCGGGCGAAGGCGTGGACCGAGGAGACGAAGACGTAGTGGCTCGCGTGCTCGCGCAGCAACCGGGCCGAGGTGGCGACGGCGTGCGGCTGCTGGCCGCTGGTGTCGATCACCGCCTCCCAGGCCCGGTCGGGGCCCGGCGCCCGCTCGACCAGCACGGCCAGGTCACCGGCATTGTGGCGGTCGCCGCGCACCGTCACGGTGCCCGGCAGGTCGGGTCCGGAACGGCCTCGGTTGAACACGGTGACCTCGTGGCCCCGGGCCAGGGCCTCCGTGACGAAGGCGCGGCCGAGGAACACCGACCCGCCGAGAACGAGGATTCGCATGTGACGATCGTGCCCCGGAGGCCGTGCCGCAGAACCGTGCGGCATCCGGCGGGTTCTCCCGGTCCCGCTGAGTGGCCGAGTCCCGGACCGGGCCGGGCCGTAGCCGTGGCAGCGGCGGTGACGCGTGCCGTGTCCGTGGGCGAACTCGTCGCCGCACTGCGGGGGGGTGGTCAGCGGCAGGGGGGATCGCTTGGGGACGGTCCGGGGGCGGGGAGAGGAGAGCCCGGCGCGGGCGAGGTGCAGGAGGCCAGTTCCCGGAGCAGCTCGGCGCGCAGTTCGAGGTCCGGGCCGGGGTCGGCGGCGAGTGCGCGGGTGAAGTCCTCGGCGGCGGCGGCCCGGTTGCCGAGCCCGCGGTGGGCCAGCCCCCGGTTGTAGAGGGCGACGGGATCGGGGTCCAGGGCGATGGCGCGGTCCAGATCGGCGATGGCACCGGGGGTGTCGCCGCGCTCGAAGCGGATCGTCGCGCGGTTGGCCCAGGCGGTCGGCAGGTCGGGGGCGTGCTCGACGGCCCGGGTGAGCAGGGCCTCGGCCTCGGGGAGCCGCCCGCGTTCGGACTCGACCAGACCGAGCACGCAGAGCAGGTGCGGCTGGCCGGGCGACCGGCCCAGGCCCGCGTGTGCGTCGCGTTCGGCGAGGTCGAGTTCACCGTCGTCCAGGTACAGGCCGGCCCGGTTGACCAGTGCGTCGAGGTGGCCGGGGTCAATGCGCAGGGTCCGGTCCAGGTCGGCCAGGGCCGCCTCCGGCCGGCCCAGGTCGGTGTGGGTCTCGGCGCGGTTGTAGTACGCCTCGGGGAGATGCGGGCCGAGGCGGATCGCGGTGTCGTAGTCGGCGATCGCGTCGTCCGGCCGTCCGGTGGCCCGGTGGAGGGTGGCCCGGTCGACGTAGTACTCCGCGTTCTGCGGGTCCTGCGCGATCACCGTGTCGAGGTCGGCGAGCGCCCGGGCCGGATCGCCCAGCGCGAGGTGCAGCTGGGCCCGGTTGTGCACCAGCCGGGCGCGGTCCTGGGGGCGTTCGCCGGGTGCCAGGGTCTCGGCGAGCTTCGCGATACCGTCCTCGACCGTCCGCAGCGCCGCCGGGTGGTCGCCGGCACGGCTGTCCAGCAGGGCCAGGCCCTGGCGGTGGAAGACGGTGGTGACGGTGCGTTCGCGCGGGTCGTCGAGCTGTCCGGCGAGTGTGAGGGCGCGGTCCAGCCAGGTGCGGGCGACCGTGAGGTCCCGGTCGGGCGACGGCAGGTGGCGGGCGTGGAGCATGGCGGTGGAGTAGGCCGCGGACAGGTGGATCCTCGGCTCGTCGGTGACCTGCCGGGCGTGGTCGTAGAGCGCGAGCGCCTCGGCCGGGCGGTCCAGGGCGGTCAGAGCGGTGGCCAGCATGGTGGTGAAGGCCCACCAGTTCCGCGTGTCCCCCGCCGGGGTGACCAGCGGCAGGCCGCGCCCGGCGAGCCGGACGGCGTGCTCGTAGAAGCCGCTGTGCAGGGCCAGGCCGAGCGCGGTGCGCAACGCTTCGACGCCGTCGGTGGCCGGGCGGGTGCCGCGCTCGCGGTGGTAGGGGATCGCGCCCAGCTGCCAGGACCACTCGCCGGTCGCGGCCAGTTCGTCGGCGCGCTCGTCGTGCCAGGCGGGGTCGTGGTGCGCGGTCGGGCCGTGGTGCGCGGTGGGATCGTGGACCGCGGTCGGGTCGTGGACCGCGGTGGGATCGTGGAGCGCGGTGACGTGCTCGGTGGCCGGTCGGGGCGGGCCGGTGGTGAGGGGCCGGGAGCACTCGGCGACGGCCTCCTTGAGCGCGGCGGGCAGCGAGGCGCCGCCGACGTACAGCCTCAGCCGAGACGGGTCGACGCGTCGTAGCAGGGTGTCGACGAGTTCGACGGTGGTGGCGTCCGCCTGGTCCACCCGGTCGAGCACGACGGCGGCCGGCGACCGGAGCCCCTCCGACCAGGCCGCGACGAACTCGGCTATCCCGTAGGCGAGACAGCGGGTGCGCCGGGCCGGATGGAACCTGATCTGGACGTCCGCGGCGTCCAGGGCCGCGACCGCCTCGGCGGCCCACGGCATCGTCGGCCTCAAGTCCCTCACTGCGCATATGAGTTCGACCTGATGCCGGACCACCAGCGGGGATTGCCCCTGGTCGAGGACGAGACGGCGGACGAACTCGCCGACCCCGCCGTAGGGTCCGCGCTGCCAGACCCGGCAGTCGAAGGAGCCCAGGAGCCCGTCGGCTCCGGCGGCCGCCGCGCACCGGTCCCGGGGCAGCGGTGCTTCCAGCCAGACGTGCCGCATGCTCGACTCATCCCCTTCTCGTGTCGACGGGTCCTTCCCGTGTCGACGGGCCCGTGCGGGCCGTCGCTCCGGGACCTCGGCTGACCGGTGGCGCGCCAGGGCACTCCGAGCGCCCTGGCGCACCACCGGTGTCAGTGGTGCGCCGGAGTTACCAGCACCACTCCAACCAGAGCCGGCGGGCGTTGCCGGTCAGTGCGACGGTGCCGGACTTACGGGTCGTCATCTTCCGCATGTCTGTCTCCTTCGGTGCGTGTGGGGGCGGTCGGCCGGGACTCGCGGCGACCACCGCCAATGGTGGTGATAATTCGCATGAACTGTCAAGGAATTGGGGACTCCGCTAATCAAAGAGCGGTTCTGCCGGCGGCGCCAGTCGAGGTCGGGGCTGTCGATCCGGACCGCGAACACCTGGGTCCCGACGGCGGTGAGGCGCACGTCGTACGCCTTGTCCACGCTGGCCTGGAACAGGTGGGGGCAGGCCGCGACCGCCCCGGTGATCTTCTGCGGCCCCACCTCGGACACCCACGCCTGCGCGGCTCGGCCGTCCTCTCCCCGGTACGGGCTGTGCCACAGCGGCTTGTAGACGGCGCCGACTCCCCAGTGGGCCCGGGCCCGGCAGAACGCCGCGTCCTGCCCGTCCATCCCGGCCGGGGCCCGTACGTGGAGGGGCTGCGGTACCAGACGGATCGGACGCGGCCGAGGTCGCGGGCCCGGGTGGCGGTCGTCAGGGTGCCGCGCTGTCCGTCCCCCGCGACGGGCGGCCACCGAGGCCGGTCAGTCCGTTGAACGGGGACGCGCCGGGAAACCGCTCCCCCTCGCCGGCCCGGGCGAGCGGCTGCATGATCTCTGCTGTCGTGGGTACGGTCTGAGTAAGCAGTCGTGGATCCGAAGTGCAGCAACACCAGCAGTCGGAGGACCAGGGCGATCACCTCAACCCCAGGGGTACGCACCAGCGCGTATCCCGTCCCCGACCAGGGAGCAGCACATGGCCACCGGCACCGTGAAGTGGTTCAACGCCGAAAAGGGCTTCGGTTTCATCGAGCAGGACGGCGGCGGCGCCGACGTCTTCGCCCACTACTCCAACATCGACGCGCAGGGCTTCCGTGAGCTCCAGGAGGGCCAGAAGGTGACCTTCGACGTCACCCAGGGCCAGAAGGGCCCCCAGGCCGAGCACATCCGCCCCGCCTGACTTTCTCAGCACGACGCCCCGTACCGGTCTGGTGCGGGGCGCTCGTCATGCTCGGATGACCGTACTCCGACATCACCGCCGGCGGCGGCACGCAACGGGTGATGTCGGTCCTCACATACGCGGCCACGCACGGCCACGATCCGCGCGGTCGGGGCCAGGGCCGCGCGGGAGCGTAGGCGTGCCCGCGCCAGGCTCGACGGCGTCGTCCAGGTGCGCGAGGGCCTGCCTGGCGGCGCGGACCCTGCCGCTGCTGGCGAAGGAGATGCAGGAGGAGGGCCGGGAGCCGTTCGATCTGGTCTTCATCGACGCCGACAAGCCGTCCGATCCGGAGTACCCGGAGTGGGCCCTGCGGCTGACCCGGCCGGGCAGCCTGATCGTCGGCGACAACGTGGTCCACAGCTTGCGCTTGTCGCACGTGACCCGTTTGGCCCAGTTGCGTTGATATCACTGTGCCCGCCCCTGCTGCTTGCAGGCCAGGCCCCCGGCCGGGGAAGAGAGGCGGGCCGCTCATCCGTGACCGTCACGCTGCCAGGATGTCCGGACCACGTCGGCTGGCGTCGTGCTCGGCTGATGGTGTTCGCCGTGTCGCCGGGGCCGGTTCACCCGCTTCGGCGCCGTTGCTCGGGAAATCCCCAGCTCTGCGGTGACATGCGCGATCGGACGAGTCCTTCGACGTTCGATCAATCGGTGGCGGCCCTCTAACGGACAGTGGTGGGCCCGCGTGGTCATGGTGTCGTCGAGGCCGTACGGGACGTTCGGGGTCGTGCGCGGGTGACGATGAGTGAGACGTTCTGTCCGCCGAAACCGAATGAATTGCTGAGCACGGCCTCCTGGGGGACATCTCGTCGCGCTGTGACGACATCGAGATCGATGTCGGGTCCGACGCCAACCCCGGTGAGGTTGCGGGTCGGCGGGATGACGCCGTGCTCCACGCTGAGGACGGCGATGAGCGCCTCGATCGCACCGGCCGCGCCGAAGAGATGACCGAGTGCCGCCTTGGGGGCTGTCACGGTGGCGCGGCCGAAGACCTCCCTGATCGCGTGTGCCTCGGCGATGTCGCCGGCCGGAGTCCCGGTGGCGTGGGCGTTGAGGTGGCTGATCTGTTCGGGAGTCAAACCGGCTTGGGTGAGGGCCTTGCGCATGGCGGCGACCTGGCCGAAGCCGTCGGGGGCGGGTGCCGTGATGTGGTGGGCGTCGGCGGCGATGCCGGCTCCTGCGAGTACGGCGTGGACGTGTGCGTGTCGGCGGCCGGCGTGCTCGGCGCTTTCGAGTACCAGGACGGCGGCGCCTTCGCTGAGGACGAATCCGCTGCGGTCCGCGGCGAAGGGGCGGGAGGCTGAGGCGGGGTCGGCGGTGTGCCGTGAGAGTGCTTGTGCCTGGGCGAAGCCGGCGACGGTGATCGGGGTGATCGCGGCCTCGGTGCCGCCCGCGATGACCACGTCGGCTTCGCCGGCGCGGATGAGTCTGGCCCCCAGGGCGATCGCCTCGGCGCCGGAGGAGCATGCCGAGACAGGGGTGTAGGCCCCGGCCCGTGCGCCGTATTCGATGCTGATCAGCGCCGCTGCCGCGTTGGGCATGAGCATCGGTACCGTGCGTGGCGAGACGCGCCGCGTCCCGGCCGTCTCCAGTACGTCGTCTTCCTTCAGCAGTGTCCGTACGCCCCCGATGCCCGTGCCGATCGCTGACGCGAGCCGGTCCTGGTCCACCTGCGGGGCGCCGGCGTCGGCCCAGGCTTCGGCCGCTGCGATGAAGGCTGCCTGCTGCGAGCGGTCGAGCCGCCTGGCCTGCACCGGCGGCAGCGACTCGGCGGGGTCGATCGCCATCGTTCCTGCGGCGGTGTCGGGAAGGCCGGTGTCCTCGTGGCCGCGCAGGGCGCCGCCGCGGATGCCCGACCGGCCGGCGAGCAGGGCTTTCCAAGTGGACTCCACGTCTGCGCCGAGTGGGGTGATCGCGCCGAGTCCGGTGATGACGACTTCGGTCCTGTGCATGCCCTTCAACCTTTCTTGTATGCGATACAAGCGAACGGTCCAAGTTGTATCACATACAATTACGGTGTGGAGAAGAAGCGAACCGAAGCCCGACCAACGCCGGCCCGGTCGCGTGACCGCGGTCGCGCGACGAGACGCCAGCTGATCGAGGCAACCGCACGGCTGTGCAAGGAGCGGCCCGGGGCCGAGGTGAGCGTCGCGGAGATCGCGAACGCGGCAAGCGCCTTCCCCAACCAGGTCACCTACTACTTCGGCTCCAAGGACTCGCTGCTCGTGCACGCCGCCTTTCTCGGCTTGCTGCACGACGCCCGACGGATCGAGCGCATCGGCCGCCAGGCCCCCGATGCGACGACCTTTCGGCGCAACATCGCCCGCGCCGTCCTGGCCATGCCCTCGCTCCCGTCGGTCGCGCGGGCACTCGCCGCCGGGATCTCCAAGCCCGAACTCTCCCCCGTCGTCGACCGGCACCTCCAGTTGCTGTTCCGGCAATCCGAGCGCTTCGTGAGCCAGCTCATCGACGGTCGCGGCTGGAGCGTCCGTCGACCGCTCGACGTGGAAGCCAGGACGTTCTGGAGCACCGCGCTCGGCGCAGTGCTGCTCGTCCGCGCCGGGGCACACGGCACCGTCGCCGACCTCGACCTCGCCGGAGCACTGACCATCCACGACGAACCCGAGCACGGCTAGCCCGGTCGAACGGGCCTGTGGCGACGGAGTCGATGGATTCCATGCATCCCGACTCTCTCTCGCGCGGTATCCGGCACGCGCCCGCGGACTTGTTGCGACCGATCCGGGCCGATCCGGATACTCGGTGCGCGAACCGGCGCCGGCCTGCGCGGGCCTGCGCGGCCGCCGCCGTCGAGGAAACGAGGAACGCATGCGACTGATCGCCGTTGAAGAGCACTTCCTGCCGTCCGAGCACGGAAAGGAGGTGATGGCCGGGTATGGCCTGCCACCCGCCGCGGCGGGCCCGTTGGCGGATCTCGGCGCGGGTCGGATAGCGGTCATGGATGCGGCCGGCATCGATGTCCAGGTGCTGTCGGTGGTCGCTCCGGCCGCTCAGGAAGTACCTCGTCCGCGTGCGGTTGACCTGGCGCGGGCGCTGAACGACCGGGCGGCAGAGGCGATCCGGCAGTACCCGGGGCGATTCCGCGCGCTGGCGAGTCTGCCCATGCCCGTCCCTGAAGCCGCCGCAGCCGAAGCCTTCCGTGCGGTGCGCGATCTGGGGTTCTGCGGAGTCATCATCAATGGCCATACCAGTGGCCGATTCCTCGACAGCGCCGAGTTCGAACCGGTCCTCGCGGCGGCGGAGGAGCTCGGGGTCCCCGTATACCTGCACCCGACATATCCGCCGGCTGCTGTCATCAAGGCATATGGAGCAGGTCTCGACCCGGCTGTCGCTGCGTTGTTGATGACAGCAGGGTGGGGCTGGCACGCCGAGACCGGGATGCACGTCCTGCGCATGGTGCTGGGCGGTGTGTTCGACCGGCACCCGCGTCTGCAGGTCGTTGTCGGGCACATGGGGGAGAACCTGCCGTTCTCCCTGCTGCGTGCCGACGAGGTCCTCAGCCGTCTGCGGCCGGGGCGCGAGTCCGTCGCCGACACGGTGCGCTCCCACGTCCACCTCACGATCAGCGGATACACCACCGTCGCTCCCCTGCAATGTGCGCTGACGGTGTTCGGAGCCGACCGGCTGATGTTCTCCACGGACTATCCCTTCGGAGACCCCGTCCAACACGCCACGTTCCTGCAAACCGCTCCGCTCAGCCCCGAGGACCGCGACAAGATCGCGCACACCAACGCTGAACGCCTATTCAACATCTGAGACTTGACGTCGCCCTTCCAGGTGGCGGTGGCTGACGCGGCGCCAGCACGGGTTCTCCACCCATCCCCTTCGCCGAAGACCAGCACCGCGATCCAGGCGATGGCGGCTCTCGGCTTCGTGGCGCTGGTCGGGGCGGTCTTCACCCGGTGGGTCCGGGTCAGCGGGCGGGGCCGATGCCCCAGGCGGCGGCCCGGGCGGCCGCGGCCGCGCGGTTGGGCACGTCGAGCTTGGCGAGGATGTGCTCGATGTGGGTTCCGACGGTGCGGGGCGTGATGTGCAGGCGCCCGGCGATCTGCCGGTTGGTGCGGCCGGCGGTCAGTTCGGCCAGCACCTGGAGTTCGCGCGGCGAGAGCCCGCCGGGCCGGGGTGCGTTCGCGGCCGGGCCGGACGCGGCGAACGCCTCGGGCGGCGGGCCCGCGTGGGCGGTGACGGCGGCGGCGAGGGCCTCGGTGAGGAGGGTGACCACGGCGCGCGCCGGATCGGGCGCGCGCCGAGGCCGGCGGGTGCTGACGTTCAGCATGCCGACGTACCGGCCGTCGGCGGCGAAGAGGCACTGGGCCACGCCGTCCTCGATGCCGAGGGGACGCAGCACCTCCCGGAAGCCCGGGGATGCCGCCAGGAGTTGCCCGGGAACGTCCCCGAGCCACAGGGCGCCCCGGGCCGGCCTGCGGAGCACCGGGAACACCGGGTCGCGGTGCAGACGGGTCTCGATGTAGGCCGTGGCGTCGTCCGGGTAGCTCCCGGCCAGGGTGGTGTGGCGCCGGCGCAGCGGATCCCACCCGGTCAGGGAGGCGTGGTCGTACTCCACCACCTCCGACAGCGCCGCCAGGACCGCGTCGACGCCGCCCGCACCGCTCGTGGCGCTCCTGGCGGCCTCGCGCACGCGCAGGGCCGCCTCCAGGATGTCCGCACCGCCGCGCCGTGTTGCCATCATCCAAGGATGATCATGTGCCCGGGTCGCGTCAATCGCGCAGGGTGTCGTGCACGATCCGCCCGTCCACGACGGTCAGGACGACGGGCATCGCCGGGATGTCGTGGGCATCGGCGGCGAGCAGGTCCCCGTCCAGCACACAGAGGTCGGCGACCTTGCCCACCTCCAGGGAGCCCTTCCAGTCGTCGGCGAAGTCCTGCCAGGCCGCGTCGATGGTGTAGGTGCGGATCGCCTCGGCCAGGCCGATGCGCTGCTCGGGACCGCTGACCCGGCCGTCGGCCTTCGACTCGCGCAGCACCATGGTCGCCACGCCCTGGCGCCAGTCCGGGAACGTGACCGGGGCGTCCGACCCGCTCGCGACCCGCACCCCGGCGTCGATGGCGTCCCGGTAGGGCCAGGCGTAGGCGGCCCGCTCGGCGCCGACGAAGTCCTCCTCCATGTCGGCGACGGTCCACTTGATGGTGGGGTTCATGTTGACGCCGAAGCCGTGCGCGGCCAGCGCCTTCATGCTGTACGCGGTGAGGAAGTCGCCGTGGATGACGTAGTGGCGGGCGTCGGGCCGCGGGTGCTCGGCCATGGCCGCGGCGAAGGCGTCCGCGACGGTGTCGATGGCCCGGTCACCGGTGACGTGGACGCCCAACTGGTGCCCGGCGGCGTGGGCGTGGCGGATGATGGCGGCGATCTCGGCGCTGCGCTCGGTGTCGCTGCGGCCGCCGACGCACAGCGAACCGCAGCCGCCGCCGACGTACGGCTCGTGCATCCAGGCCGTCTTGTTGGGCACGACACCGTCGGCGAAGACCTTGACGCCGTGGATCGCGAGGCGGCGTGGATCGGCGCCGATGGGGGCGGCGGGGGCGGCAGGGGCGGCAGGTTCGAGGGGTTCGCCGGGTTCGCCGAGGGCCGTGAGCACGGCGAGGCCGCGGGTGAACTCCTCGGTGGTACTGGCCATTCCGGTGGGCAGGAGCAGGACGCCGACGCGGGCGGTCAGTTCACCGTCGGCCAGCAGCCGGCGGTAGACGTCGAGGGTCTCCGTGCCGAGCGCGCCCCGCATGATGCCGTCGCCGCCGGGGCCGAGCCCGGGCTCGGTGTAGCTGGTCACGCCGAGCCGGGCGAGCGTGGCGAGGGCCGACCTGACCGCGTCGGTCCGTTCCTGTCGGCTGAGCGCCGGCAGCGCGTTCTGGACGAGGTCCTGGGCGCCCTCGTGGAGCAGTCCGGTGGGCTCCCCCGCCTCGTCCACGACGATGGCCCCGCCGGGCGGCGCGGCGGTGTGCCGGTCGATCCCGATCAGCTCCAGCGCCTTGGAGTTGACCCAGGTGGCGTGCCCGGAGAAGGAGTACAGGACGACCGGGTGGTCCGGGCTCACGGCGTCGAGGTCGCGCCGCGAGGGCATCCGCGCCGGATCGGCGACGCACTCGTCGAGGTAGCCGGTGTCCCAGCCGTGCCCCGTGATCCACTGCCCGCCCGGGGCTCGGCCGACGGCCTCCCGCACCGCCTCGGCCACGTCCGCGAGAGAGGACACGGTGGGGTGGCCGAGGTGGAGGGAGAGCGGCGGCGACGCCATGCCGAAGGCACATCCGTGCAGATGCGAGTCGTTGATACCGGGAAGCAGCGTCGCCCTCCGCAGATCGACGACCCGGGTGCCCGGTCCGATGAGCGGTGCGACGTCGTCGCGCCCGCCGACGGCACTGATGAGCCCGCCGGTCACCGCCAGGGCCGAGGCGACGGAGAACTCCGCGTCGACCGTGACCACCTGCCCGTCGAGAAACACCAGGTCCGCATACGTGTGCACAGAATGGCCCCTTTCGAAGACCGGGCGCATCACGGCCGCCCGGGAATGCTCTCCCGAGGACTATGTCCGCGCACCCGCCCCTCGCACATCGGTCATCCCACCGATACGCGCTCCCCCGGTAGCGGGGTGACGCCCCACCGCGGTCGGGTCAGGTCAGGACGGCACCGGGCCGTGCAAGCTACATGGTCCAGCGCATGGTCAACGGCTTGCCGTAGCCCGCGAGGCCTCGAAGGAGGAGTTCACCCAGGACGATTCCGCTGTCGGTGACGAAGAGCGGCATGGCGTACGGGAAGTCCTTCGACCACTCGGGAAGCGCGATGACGGACCCGTCGGGGTTCCAGCGCCGCGCGCGGAGCTGGGCGCGGGCCGGCCAAGGGTCGCTGGTGTACCCGACGATGACGCCCTGGTCGTTGATACCGGTGGCGACGCTCGTGAGCGTGGTCGGCGCGAGCGGCAGAGGCGTGCCGTCGACGGCCCAGCGCGCTGCCTGTCCTCCCACGCCGCCCACCACCGTGCCCGCGTTGTTCACGGCCGTCGCCTGGCTGCCCGCCCCCAGGTCGGAGACGGCGCCGGCGGCGTTCCAGACGAGGGCGTGGTCCACGCTCGGCTCACCGCCCGGCCGGCCGGCCCCGATCACGACACCGGAGTCGGTGATGCGGGCCGCGCTGCTGGTCACGTAGCCCGCCGGCACGTCGAGCGCGGTGACGGTCCCATCGGGGCTCCACGCCACCGCCCGACGGGAGGCGGGACCGCCGGCCGGGTACGAGTAGCCGACCGCCGTACCCGAACTGTTGACGGCGACGGCCTCGCTCTCGGTGTCACCCGGCAACGGCGGCAGGACGACGGGTGCACCGCTCGCCGGCCACGCGACGGCGTGTTTCGCGGCCGCCTCGCCCGCCTCGCCCCAGGAGGACCCCACCGCGGTGCCGTTGTCACCGATCGCGGCAGGGGCCGCCGTCGTGTCGCCGGGCAGCGGAGGCATTTCGGTCGGCGTGGACGGGGAAGTCCATCGCACCGCGTGCTGCCGGCCCCCGACCTGTGCGGCGGAAGTCCCCACCACGGTACGGGCGTTGTTGATCCCGACCGGACTACCGCCGGCATCCCCCGGCAGCAGCGCGAGTGATTCCGTCGACCAGTCCGCCCTCCAGAGGAGCATGTACGTCCTGATGTTCTCGCCACGGGTGAGGTCCCCCACGATGACGAAGGAGACGCTGTCCCCGTTGCCGTTGGCGGCCTTGAGCTCACTGGAGTAGGTGCCGGGCTCGATGGGCGGCGACCCCACCGAGATACCCCCGGGGTAGGGGTTGGCGACCGCAGCCGGTGCCGAACCCACGGCCAGGGCCGCGGCCGTGGCGGCGGCGACGGCCGCCGCGACTGTGCGAGAGGTGCGCTTGCTCATGGGATGTGCAGCTCCTGTCTCTCGTTGACGTCACGGAGGCACCGCCGAGCCGATGGCACGCCGCTTCCCCGCCCCCGTGCCGCGCACCAGTCTCCGTCAGCCCGGCCGGGAGGCGCAGCCCGATCGGCGATTTGCCCCCGACCGGTTCGTCGCCGGATCGACGCGAACTCGCCGACAGAACACGGATGTTGCGGCACCGAAGGGCGGCGCGCCCGGCCGGATCCTGGGGGACGAAGGGCAGGTGTCCCGCTATGGTCGGCTGGGCACTCGGGATCCGGGGTGCCGGTCATCGACGGAAGCGGGGCCGGAATCGTCATGGTCAGGTCTGTGGTGCGGTTGATCACCGGGGCACCGGGGGCGGGCAAGTCGACACTTCTGGGCCGACTGCGGGAACGGTCCGTCACGGTGGTCGACTTCGACGAACTGCCCGACGACGACGGCCGGTTGCTCGGTATCGACATCACCTCCCCGGACGCGTCCGGCAGCTGGCCCGACTACAACCGCCTGTGGGTGCGGATCGCAGGCATGCTCGCGCGGGGAGGCGGACCCGTCCTGGTGTCCTGCCCCCTCACCCCGGCCGAGTGGGAGGCTGCCGCGGCCGATGTGCCGGACGCCCCGGAGGTCGTCTGGGCACGGCTGGACTGCGCGGACCACGACCGCCGCGTGCGTTTGGCCGCCCGCGGCTGGAGCGCGGAGCAGGTCGAGGAAGCCCTCCGGGACGCCGACGAACTGCGCGAACTCGTCCCCACGGCCTTCACCAGCTCCGGCCGCGCCCCGATGGAGGTCGCCGAGGACGTCCTGCGGTGGATCACCGACTCGGCCAACACCTGACCTGGCGACGATCGGAGCCGGCTCCCCTTCCCCGGACGGGTCGACCACGGCGACCGGCACCAGTGGCCCCCTTCCGGCGGCCGTCGGGTCTTGGGGTTGGAGTTGGGTTGGGTTGACGAGATCGTTCGTACTCGGGAGCATGTGTCGCCGCGTGCGTGCGCGGGTGTGTGCAGACCGGATTCGTGGGGTGTGGGGTCATGAGGTTCGTGGTGTCCGAGCGGTGCGTGGGAAGGATCGGGCTGGCCGTCGGCGCGGCACTGGTGTTGGCGGCCTGCGCGGCAGGCGGGGGCGACGGAGGGCCGGCCGGTTGGTCGAGTGCCGGCGGGCCGGCGCACGGCCCGGCCCCCACCGAGGCGATCGACTCCGTCGACTCCGTTGACTCCGTTGACTCCGCCAGGGCCGTCAGGGCCGCGTTCGGCGGGGCTGTCGGGACCGAGGACCTCACCGGGTTCGGCGCTGCGGCCGGCCCGGTGGCCGTGGTCCGGCAGGCCGGTGCGCCCGCCACCACCCTCTCGATCACGGAGGGCGAGGTCGGCGAGGTGGGTCCGCACGGGACGATCACCTACCCCTCGGTGACCAGCTGCCTGGTCGTCACCGTCTACCTGCGGGACGGCGGCAAGGTCGGCGGCCATGTCAGCCTGTTCCAGGTCCCGGGGAAGTACTACTCGGACGAGGTCCTGCCGGCCATCAGGCGTGCCGTCGGGAGCCGACGGGTGGCGGCCGTCGACGTCAGCGGGGCCGTCGGGGCCTGGAACCCCTCGTACCTTCGGAAGGCCATCGAGCGGTACACCGACGGGTCGGTCCCCGAGCCGACGGGCGACGCGAAGGGGATCGGTGACGTCGTGGCCAAGATCCTGGGCCGGCAGGCCAAGGAGGTCACCGTCCGGGACGTGCCGGACGGCGACATCATCAGGTGAGCACCGCGGCGACGGCCCGGCCCCGTACGCGAGGGGAATGACCACCGCCCGCGCGCCATGGCCTCCGAGGAGAACGAGCCGACGGGGCACCGATCACCGGGGCGCGGGCCCGGCCTCCGGCGGCACGGGGCACCCGCCGGCCCCACTCAGAGGACCAGTTCGACAAGGCCTGCGAGCAAGCTGACGGCGATACCCAGGACCGCCACGGTCGTGAGCCCGATGAGGAGGCCGACCAGCAGGGTCATGAACTCCGGGGCCTGGCCACGCCGGACTCCGACCAGCAGCCAGCCCGCCGGCACCGCGCCCATGACAAGGACCATGCCCGCGCCGATGCCGTACTTCACGGCGGGCGCCGACGACGGCTCGTAGGCCACTCCCCGCACCAGCCGCACCGCAAGCCGGGTGCCGGCCCGGTGCTTGCCGTTCGTGCCGTTCACCACGATCGGGCGGGCCTCGTCCGCGGAGGCGCCGGCCGGCGTGAACCGCCCCTGGCAGTCGGTGCCGTCGCTGTTGCCCTCGCTGTCGGACACCTCGTAACAGCGGTCCACCAGCACCACGCCGTCCGGCGGGCCCAGCCCCATGGCCGCGCCCATCCGCTCCGCGCTCAGCCACCAGGCCAGCCACACCGCCCCGGTCAGGAGCACCACCGCCAGCATCCCCGCCACCACACGCACCGCCACCCGCGCCGTCACACCCCACACGCCGCCTCCCGTAGTTGCCGTACGAGCCGCACGAGCCGCGCCCGTGGTGCAGGGTCTGCCCGACCGCCGGGACCGGCGCGGCCAACTGAGGATGTCAGCAAGGCAGTTGGCGCGCAATGCCTCGCCCGGGCCCGGCGGCACCCGATGCCGGTGAGCGGCGCGGTGCCGGACGGGCGCGCCCATGCGCGCGTGGTGGCGGTGCCGGCGTGCTGGCGGTGCCGGCGCGACGGAGGCCGCGGCCCAGTCCGCTCCTCTCCTCAGCTCGGCGCGGGCGCCGCACCGTCGAGGACGAGGTCAATGATCCTCCGGCTTACCTGTTCCGGGTCCAGCCGGTCGGTGCTGCCCGATGCCATGCGGGCGAGGAGGGGGGAGACGAGGAGTTCGGAGACCAGGTCGAGGTCGATGTCGGGGCGGATCTCTCCTCGCTCCACGCCGCGTCGCAGGACCTGGTTCATGGCGCTGCGGCGGGGAGTGACGATCTCCTCGAAGTAACGGCTGTGCAGCCGCGGAAAGGTTGCGGCCTCGGCGTTGAGAGCGCGCAGCATGCTGCTGGCCCGCTCGTCGACGACGCGCTCGGCCAGGGCCTGGAGAAGGACCGCGAGGTCGGCGCGTGTGTCCGCGCCAGCCGGCAGGGGCCGCGGTTCGTTGATCGCCTCCAGCACGTCGAGGTAGAGCTCGTCCTTGGTCTTCCAGCGCCGGTAGACGCTGTTGCGCGAGACCCCGGCCTGCTTGGCGATGGTCACCAGCGACAGGCCGGTGAGGGTGGCGCCCGAGGCGACCATGCCGAGGACCGCCTCGATGATGGCCGTGTCGGTGGCGGGGTCGCGCTGCCGGCCGCCGCGGCGGCCGGGGAGTTCCGTGGTCACGCCGGTAACGATACAGCCCTGTTGCGTTAGAGGGTCGGCAGCTGGCAATAATGGAACAGAGCTGTTCTGTTTCCTTTGGAGGGGTCCATGTCCATGCCCGGTCCCATCGCTCCCGCCACCGAGGCCGGCAGCCAGTCCGCTGCCGCCCCGACGCCACCGCCCGCACGCGTCCCCGTCCTGATCGTGGGCGGCAGCATCGTCGGGGCGTCGGCCGCCCTGTTCCTCGCGGCCCGGGGCATCACCCCCGTCCTCGTCGAGAAGCACTCCGCGGTCTCGACCAGGCTGCGCGCCAAGCTGTTCTATCCGCGAACAATGGAGGCCTACCGCTCGGTCGGGGCCGACCAGGACGTCTACGCCGTCCAGCACGGACTCCCACCGGCCGACCACGCCGCGGTGGTCGCCTCGCTCAACGGCCCCGAGCTGCGGCGCTGGCGGCTACCGGCCGCGGCGGACTTCAGCCGCCTCTCGCCCTGCCCCAGCGCCTTCGTCAAACAGGCCGACCTGGAGGAGGTCGTCCGCGCTCACGCCCTTGCGGCCGGCGCCGACCTGCGCCTCGGCCACCGCCTTCTCGAACTGCGCCACCACGACGACCACACCGTGGCCCGGATCCGCGGCGCCGACGGCGCCACCTACACCATCACCGCCGACTACCTGCTGGCCGCGGACGGGAACGGCAGCGGCGTCCGCGAGCACCTGGGCATCGGCCGCAGCGGCACCGAGGTGGTCGCGCACGTCATGGAGATCGGCTTCGAAGCCGACCTGCGCCAGGTGCTCGACGGCCGCCGGCTCGCCCTGGCCTTCACCGGCCCGCCCGAGCACGCGTTCCTGAGCTGGAACACGGCACAGGACCGCGGGACGGTGTCGGTGACCTACGACCCCGAC
The DNA here is from genome assembly GCF_044760075.1 of Kitasatospora sp. NPDC098663. Lineage (NCBI taxonomy): Bacteria > Bacillati > Actinomycetota > Actinomycetes > Kitasatosporales > Streptomycetaceae > Kitasatospora > Kitasatospora sp. NPDC098663. The sequence goes on from NZ_JBIWAP010000028.1 coordinate 20,659, forward strand.
ACCACGGATCCAGCCGCGTTCGACGTCCAGCGCTGCCGCGCCATCGTCTCGCGCGCGCTCGGCCTGGCGCCGTCGCACTTCACGCTCACCGGACACCGGCCCTGGCAGATGGGCGGCTGGCTGGCCGACTCCTACCGCGCCGGCCGCGTCTTCCTGCTCGGCGACGCGGCCCACGTCACCCCGCCGACCGGCGGATTCGGCGCCAACACCGGCATCCAGGACGCCTGGAACCTCACCACCAAACTCGTCTCGGTCCTGCGCGGCCACGCCGACGCGCGGCTGCTGGACGACTACGAAACCGAGCGCCGCGCAGTGGGCCGGATCACCGTGGACCAGGCACTCCTGCGCGCCCGCGACCGCGCCCGGGCCCCGATCGAGGACCGCCCGCTGCTCAGCGAGGCGGCCGTGGCCATCGGCTACCGCTACCCCATGCCCGGCGACGACCCGGCCGCCGCCCTCCCGGCGGCCGACGAGCCGGAACGCTGGCACGGCGAGCCCGGCACCCGGCTGCCGCACCTGCCCCTCCCCGGCGCGGACCGGCCCCGCTCCACGCTCGACCTGGTCCGCGACGGCCGCTACCTGGTCCTCGCCGGACCCGAAGGACACCCCTGGATCCGGGCCGCACGCGAGCTGGATCCGCACAACGCCTTCCTCGACACGGCACTCCTGCCCCGCCGGAACACCCCGGCAACGGAACGGCCCGCCGACACCTGCGGCACCGGCGACCACGGCGCCCTGCTGGTCCGCCCCGACCACGTGATCGCCTGGCGCACCGCCCACGCCGCCCCGGACCCCGTCACGGTCCTCGCCACCGCCACGCGACGGGCGTTGGGTGGATTTGTTCACAAAAGAACCGGTTCTGGTCCAGCTCCTGGAGCTCCTGCGGAATGGTGACGCTCCGTAGGTTCTCGGGCAGTCGCCGACCAGCGGGGTCCAGCCCGGATTGCCGAACTTCGCCGAGCCCAGCGTGGAACCCGAGTTGTCGCCTTCGTAGAAGGTCTGCGGGGACGGGTGGTACACGCCGGCCTTCGTGGCCCGGGTCTGGACGTCGTCGACGATGTTCTTGTAGCGCAGGGCCTTGTACTCGCTGTTGGGGTGCGAGTCGAGGGTGCCGTTGATGGAGGCGCCGGTGACGTGCTTCACCGGGGTGGACCCGAAGGAGTAGTACGAGAAGGTGGTGTGGGCCGCCAGGCCGGCATCAAGGCCGCCCAGAACGGCTGGCTCTGACCGGCCCGAGGCGCGCCGTGTCAACCCGCAGCTCCCCGATGGATTGTCACAGTCCGGTCCTCGCGATGTCCTGGTGATTGTGACGCCGCGCGTGCCACCAAAAGTCACTGACCGACCGTCATGGTGGGTGTCCGGCAAGCCAGCACGCACCGCCATCGAGGAGCCACCATGTCCGTCCGCCGCCGTCGCCCGCTGCTCGTCACCACCGTCCTCGCCGTCGGCGCCGGACTCGTCCTGACCGCCTGCGGGCCCGACAACGCCGACCAGGCCGCCGGCCCGAAGACCTCCTCCACCACCGCGGCCGTCGCACCCGCCCCCACGGGCGCGGCCCCCGCGGCGGGGTCACCGACCGCACCCGCCACCGCGGCCGCGTCACACGCCCCCACGAGCGCACCCCACACGTCGTCCGCCTCCACCAGCACCCGGCCCAGCGCCGGCAACGCCCCCACCGACGCCGCCCCCTGCGACATCGGCAACCTCTCCATCCACGTCACCACCCGCCCCGGAGCACCCGGCCAACGCGTCATCGACGTCCAGAACACCGGCGCCAAGGCCTGCAGCCTCAGCTCCTCCCCCGGCGTCAACCTCGGCAACTCCACCGCCCGCGACCAGAGCAACAACATCCGGCCCGTACTCGCCAGCGGCACCCTGCGCTTCCCCGTCCCCGCAGGCCAGAACGCCTACGTCGTCATCGACCTCAACCCCACCAACGCCACCACCGGCACCACCCCCGACATCAACGAGATCAACGTCCTCGCCGACCAGGACGACACCAACATGCCCCTCGCCGCCACCCACAACTTCCCGCTCACCCCCGACACCCGCGTCCTCAACCCCCACATGGGCAACTACCGCGCCACCATCGCCGAGGCCGTCACCTCCATGGCAGCCGCCGGCAAGTAACCCCGGCACCACCACCACGGGGGTGCCCGTCGCTCACGGGCCCGGTCGGTGTTCCGGTGCGACAGTGTTCCGGTGCGACGGTGATCAGCGGGTGGAAGTGGGCGAGTTCGGCGGGCTCGTCGACGGGTTCGCCGTCGGCCTCGATCCACGCGTGGGCGCGGAACGGGGCGGTTCGAACGCCCGTGCGCCAGGTCGGCCAGGTACCGCGCGCGCGGCACAACAGCGCTGCGGCGATCGAGCGTTGGAGACACCCCTGGCCGGCGCAGCGCATGCTGAGGGCCACCACGGCCTGCCGGGCGGCCAGCGCCTCGGCCCGACCGGCGGGGCGGGCGCCGCGCCGCAGTGCGCTCATCAGCCGACGGATCCGGGCCGGCGGGAGCCGTTCGACCAGCCGCGCCGCGCCGATCGCCGCGAGCACGGCCGGCCGCAGGTGCCAGGGCGGCCGGCCCGCGTGGTAGGCGTGCGCGTGCAGGCTCATCCGGTGACCAGCCCGGCGGTGCGCAGGCTCTCGTGCAGCCGGTCGACGTCGGAACGTGCCCGGGCCGCCGTCACCGGGAACCGGCCGCCGAGGTCGGCGGCGATCTCGTCGGCGGTCCGACCCTCCAGCAGGGACCGCAGGATGAGCAGCCCGGTGCGGTTCAACTGGAAGTAGCGGCCGGAGCGTTCGTCCAGGACGACGGCGCCGTCGTCGGTCGCGGTGAGCGTCACGTCGGGGCGCAACCGGGTGGCCATTCAGGCTCCTTGGGCGGTGGTCGGGGAAGCGGGGTGGGGGCTCGTCCCGTGGGCGCGCAGCCAGTGCTCGCAGGCGAGCGTCGCGTCCAGGGCCGCGTAGGAGGTGCCGGGCGGGTACAGCCCGAGGCAGGCCTGCCGGAGGGCGTCGGGGTCGACGAGTCCGGCGCGGGCCAGAGCGCTGTCGTCGATGAGCGCGGTGAGTTCGGCGCGGTGGCGGGCGAGCCCCTGGTGGGTGTCCGGGCTGAAGTCGCCCTTGCCGGTACGCCGGAGGAGGTCGGCCGGCACGTCGGGCGCGACGGCCGCGGTGAGCAGCGGCTTGTACGCGAAGGGCGTTCCGCGGGTGGCGGGGTCGGCCGCCAGGCAGGCGTCCAGGACCTGGTCGTCCAGGAAGGGCACGCTGTACGGCGTTCCCGCGCGGGCGGTGGCGTCGATCAGCTGCCGCATGGCCGCCGCGCTGTGCCGGACCATGCGCAGCGCCTGGTGCTGGGAGTGCTCCGGCGCCAGCGGTTCGGAGCCCTGGGCGGCCCGCAGCTGTTCGCGCACCAGTTCGGCGGTCTTGGCGGTGGCCCAGGGCGGCAGCCGGGGTGCCAGCCCCCAGCCGAGCAGTTGGGTGGTGCGCGGCGGGTCGGGGTGGGTGAGGCGGTCGGCGGCGCGGGCGAGCCAGGCCGGGTACGGCCGGGGGTCGGTGAGGGCGCTCAGGGCGTCGGACAGCGTCCAGCGCAGACGGGCCCGGTGTCCGCGCAGGTGGCGGGCGGCGGTGGCCGGGTGCCGTGGCAGGACGGTGCGCAGGTAGGCGGGCAGGGCCTGCAGCACCTCGTCGCCGCCCTCGCCGCTGATCCGCAGCCGGGCGCCGTGCGTCGCGAGCAGCCGGGCGACGGCTTCGTCGCGGGCCCTGGTCCGGGTCCAGGCGAACGGTTCGTCGCCCTGCGGTCCGGGTGTGTCGATGTCCGCGAACATCGCGGGGATGTCCTCGGCCGGCAGCACGAGTCGCCGGCCGGGCAGGTGGCGCGCGGCTCGCTGCGCCCAGGCGGCGTCCTCGTGGTGGGGGTCGACGGAGCCGATGGTGACGGTGAGCAGTTCGGCCGGGCCGGTGGCGGCCAGGAAGCACAGGGGTGTGGAGTCCAGCCCGCCGGAGAGGTCGGCGGCGATCAGCCCGCCGTCCCTGGTCCGGGTGTCGACAGCCCGGTGCAGGGCCTGGCCGAGCACCGTCGCGGCTTCGGGCGGGGTTCGCCGCGGGGCGGGCGGGTGCCAGTGGGCGAGGGTGCGGGCGGGGCGCCCGGGGGCGAGCACGGCCGCGTGGTTCGGCGGCACGGCGGTGACTCCCGGCCACAGGGGCAGCGCGTCGACGGGGTGCGGCAGCGGGTCGGCGAGCCTGAGGGCGAGCCGGTCGGGGGACGGGCTGAGGCCGGCCGCGGCGGCCAGGACGTCAGCCCGGTCGGACAGCACGGGGACGCCGTCGACCTCGGCCAGGTGGAGACGGCGCAGTCCGGACAGCGAGCCGCGCGCGGCCACGGTGCCGTGCACGGTGGCAAGGAGGTGGAAGCTGCCCGCGAGGTCGCCCCCGAGGGCGAGCACGTCCCGCGGGTCGCGAACGCGTTCGGCGTGGCGGCGCAGGCGGTGCGGGTCGGCGTCGGAGGTGCCGAACACGGCCAGCGCGACCGGTCCGGCCTGGACGGTGACCGGCTCGTCGCCCGGCCAGTGGCCGAGGATCCAGGGACGCCCGCCGGGGTGGTGCAGGGCACGGCACTCGGCCGTGCCCCACACCGCGGCCGTCGCGGCCCCGGCTTCGGTGTCCGGAAGGACCACGAACCAGGTCCGCGGGTGACCGCTCATCGACCGGTTCCTCAGGGGGCGAGGTAGTAGCCGTGGACATCGGACTGGTTGCCGATGTCGAAGCCCCGGGTGAGGTCCGCGAAGTCGCCGAGTTCGATCAGCATCGGGGGCTCGTACACGTCCAGCGTCGGGGGCTCGTACACGTCGGTCATGACGATGTCCTCTCGTTCACAAGGAATGGGACGCGATCACCGGCCGGTCGAGTACAACTCTTCTCTGCCGACTCCCCGATGGACAAGCGGTGCCGGAGGCTTCGGCCGGAACCTGACGGTCCCCCAGCTGGGGGGCCGGTGCCGCTCCCGGGGCTGCCGCGCACGTGAGTGCCGGTCCGCGCGCACGGAGGGCGGAGGGGCTGGATCCGGCCAGTGGGGAAGGCGGGAGAACGGCGCGCCCGCCGCTGTCGTGGCCGCCGGCGGGCGCGCTGCCAGGCCCTCGGAGCCGCGGACGTCACCAGAGGACCGGCATGCTCCGCAGGCCGAAGACGATGTCGTTGTGCTTGAACGCGGACTGCGCCAACGGCTCGGCCAGCCGTAGCCCCGGCACGCGGCGCAGCAGGGTGGTCAGCGCGACCTGCAGCTCGATCCGGGCCAGCTGCTGGCCGATGCACTGGTGCGGACCGAACCCGAACGCCAGGTGCGCGCGGGGCGGTCGGCGCAGGTCGACGGTGTCCGGGGCCGGGAACACCTCCTCGTCCCGGTTGCCGGACGGAATCGCGGCGACCAGCCAGCTCCCCGCCTCCACCTCGACACCGCCGACGGTGACGTCCTCGGTGGCGTACCGCAGCAGCCCGAACTGGATCACGGACAGGTAGCGCAGCAGTTCCTCCACGGCGGTGCCGATGGTGTCCGGGGCGGCCCGTAGCGCGGCCGCCAGCTCCCCGTCCGCCATCAGCACCAGGGCGCTGAGCGCGATCATGTTGGCGGTCGACTCGTGCCCGGCGACCAGCAGCAGTACCCCGAGCGTGGCCAACTCCGTTGCGGTCGGCGGTCGTTCGGTCGCCTCGCCGCGGATGATCAGCCTGCTCAGCAGGTCGTCCTGCGGCTCGGCCCGGCGCCGAACGATCAGCTCGCCCAGGTAGTCCACCAGTCGTCGGGTGGCCGCGTCGCGGGTGTCCGCGTCGGCCTCGAAGCCGATCAGCACCTCGCTGTCGCGCTGGAAGGACTCGTGGTCGCCGTAGGGCACGCCGAGCAGCTCGCAGATCACCAGCGACGGGATCGGCAGCGCGAAGTCCCGTACCAGGTCGGCGCTCGACCCGGCGAGCATCGCATCGACGTGCCGGTCGGTGATCCGCTGGACGGACGGACGCAGCGCCTCCATCCGCCGCATGGTGAACTCGCCGATCAGCAGCCGTCGCAGCCGTGCGTGCTCTTCGCCGTCCAGCTGGATCATCGAGCCAGGGGTCGGGTCGCTCCGGTCGTAGGAGGGCAGCATGTGCATCGATCCCGCGCCGCGGGAGCTCAGCCGGGGATCCGTGAGCACGCTCCGGATGTCCTCGTGGCGGCTGACCAGCCATGCGTCCATCCCGGCCGGGCAGCGCACCGGTGACACGGGCGCGTGGGCGCGCAGCCGGGCGTAGATCTCGTCGGGGTCGAAGGGGCGGGAATCCGGCCGGGTGACCGGGAATTCAGGGGCTTCGGGCGGTTCGGGGGCTTCGGGGAATTCGGGGGCTTCGGGCGGTTCGGAGGCCGGGTCAGGGCCGGGTTTCGTCATGGGTGACGGCTCCAGGATGACGGAGGGCGCGCGCATCGCGCCGACGCGTACGGGGCCAGCCCGTAGGGGGCAGGCCGTCCTCGCGGACCGGGGTGGGTCCGGCACGGCGGCCGCGCGGCCGGCTGAAGCGTCGGACCGCCGGGCGTTCGACCAGCGTGTAGAGGGCCGCTGCCAGGGCGAGGCTGATCGCGACGGTGAGCAGGATGTGCACCAGCCTCGTCGACGGGGTGGCGGTCGCCGCTTCGCCCGTGGCGTGCACGCCGTCGATCGGGCCGTACTGGATGACGAGGTAGTGCACGAGGTAGAGGGCGAACGAGATCTCGCCGAGCCACACCATGGTCCTGCCGCTGAAGGGCGTGCGTGCGGTGCGCACGTCGGCGGCGGCACCCGCCGCGATCAGCAGGGCGAGTGCGGACGCGGTCGGTCCGGCGCAGAGCCGGAACACGCCGGGCAGGTTGGACTGGAGCACCACGCAGGCGGTCGTCAGGAGGAACGCCGGCGTCATGCCCAGGCGGATCCACCTCCCCGAGATCACGATGCGCGCCATCAGGATGCCGAGGACGAATTCGAGCATCCTGGTGAAGGGCAGGCTGTAGGCGAACCAGGACTGCAACTCGGCGATCGCAGGGTCCCATGAGGTGGCCGGCCGCGCCGGCAGCACCTGGGCGGCGAACGGGACGGCGATGATCGCGATGGCGACGCCCGCCGCCCACGGCCACAGCCGCGCCGGCCGGATGCGCCCGATGAGGCGGATGAGCCAGGGGAACGCGAGATAGAAGACCAACTCGCAGCCGAGGGTCCAACTCGGCACGTTGATCCCGGTCAGCCCGCCGAGGGCGTCGAAGTCGGGAATCCAGGGCTCGATCAACAGCAGCGGCGGAATCGTGTTGATCAGCATGATCGGCACGCCCGCGGCGGCCATCAGCGCCACGGTGGCCGTGAAGGTCGTCAGGTGATTCGGAAGGATCTTCACCAGGCGTCGGCGCCAGAACAGTAGGGCGGTGTCGTTCGGGTCGGCGACCCAGGTGAGGATGAAGCCGCTGAGCACGAAGAAGAACGCCACCCCGACCGGTCCGAGGGTCGTGATCAGGTACGGCAGCCCGGGGTGTATCGATCCGACGATCTGACCGGCCAGGTGGGATACCAGCACGGCGAACGCCGCGATGAAGCGCATACCGGTCAGCGACGGCAGGCGACTCGGACGAGCGGACGGTTCCGGCGACTGCATCACCGCTTCCCTGTCGATGACGACATCCACGCCACCAAGGCTTCCCGTGAGGAATCCGAGCACGTGCGCAGACTGTTCAAGCCACTATCGAATGGACCCGTCGGGACGGTCAAGCGGATTTTCTCGATGCACTACATCGCACCGTGCGGTCCCGTCAGGTCGGAATGCAGGGACGGGACTTCACCCACGTCAGGCCCCGTACCGGTCGGCGAGTGCGCGGGCGGTCGCGGCCAGCCGGGCACGCAGCTCCGGTGGTTCGAGGACCTCCACGTCGGTGCCCAGTCCCAGGAACCCGTCGTGGGCGTGGCCGAGGGACTCGATGGGCACGGACGCCCTGGTCCAGCCGTCCGCCTCGGCCACCCCCGAATCCGCGACCGCGCGGTCGAACGCGCGGCCGAACTGCTCTCGGCCCCGGGCGACACCGCGCGACGACAGTCGCACCGTCGCCTCCGCGGTGTGCAGTCGGGCATGGAAGTCGGCGAGCCCGTCCCGCCAGTGTGCGACCAGGTCGAAGCCCGCGGGCATCTCGAACTCCTCTCCCAGCTCCCGCAGTTCGAGGATCTGGTCGACCCGGTACGTACGCGGGGTGGCACCGTCCGCGGCGGCGACCAGATACCAGCGGCCGGCCTTGAGGACCAGTCCGTACGGCTCCAGTCGCCGTTCCACCTCGGTGGGCGCCTTCCACCGCCGGTAGCGGACCCACACCCTGCGCCGGTCCCAGAGCGCGGCCGCGACGGCCGCCAGGTGCGGCGTCTCGTCCACGTCCCCGTACCAGCCGGGCGCATCGAGGTGGAAGCGCTCCTGGATCCGCCCGGCCCGCTCGCGGAGCTCCGCCGGCAGGGCGGCCCGCAGCTTGAGCTGGGCGGCCGCCAGTACCTCGCCCAGGCCCAACTCGGCCGCCTGGCCGGGCAGCCCGGCCAGGAACAGGGTCTGCGACTCGTCGGCGGTCAGGCCCGTCAGCCGGGTGCGGTACCCGTCGAGCAACTGGTAGCCGCCGCCGTGACCGGCCTCGCCGAACAGCGGGATCCCGGCGGCGCCGAGCGCTTCGAGGTCCCGGTAGACCGTGCGGACCGACACCTCCAGCTCGTCGGCGAGCTGCCGGGCCGTCATCCTTCCCCGGTTCTGGAGGAGCAGGAGCAGTGAGATCAGTCGGCTGGCGCGCACGGCTGCCAGTATCCACTGACAGGAGGTGTCAGTGGACCGGTTCTAGCCTGCGGCCATGATCGATTCCGACTTCCTCCACCGTTCCCGGGGCATGGCCGTCCGCAGACTCACCGGGGTTCCGGCCGACGGTGACGGCCGGGGGCAGGAGTTCCCCGTGAACGGCGGACGCAGCCGGGCGCTCGACCGGGTCGCGGAGCTCAGCCGTGTCCAGTCGCAGGGCGCCTCGTGAACATCGTCGAACTGCGCCAGTACACCCTGCACCCGGGCACCCGCGACACACTGATCGCCCTCTTCGAGCGGGAGTTCGTGACCGGACAGCAGGCGGTGGGCATCACCGTCGGCGGCCGGTTCCGGGACCTGGACGACCCGGACCGCTTCGTCTGGCTGCGCAGCTTCCCTGACATGGCGTCGCGGGCACGAGCACTGCACGCCTTCTACTACGGGCCGGTCTGGCAGGAGCACCGGGACGCCGCCAACGCGACGATGGTGGACTCGGACGACGTCCTGCTGCTGCGCGGCCCGGGCTTCACCGCCCCGGCCGACGCCGGGCGGGTCGTCGCGACCATCTGCCACCCCCTGGACCCCGCCGCCTTCAGCGACCACTTCGAGCGGCATCTGCGCCCGGAACTGGCCGCCCGGACCCCGCCGTTGGCGGTTCACCGCACCGAACACGCGGAGAACGACTTCCCCGCCCTGCCCGTACGGGTCGGCGAGGACGTCCTGGTGTGGTTCACCACCGGCGACACCGCCCCCCTACCGGACCTCTCGACACACCTGCACTCCGCCCCGCAGCAACTGCACCTCTCGCCCGTGCCGCAACACTCCCGCTGAAGCCTGTCGCAGCGGGCCGTGGGTGAGCAGGCCGACGTCCGGCCCGACCTGCTGCTCCCACCCGCCGGGGACGGGTTCGTGCGAGGTGGCGACGGCCTGCACCACGCTGGTGCGGGCCGTCGCTCCCCGTTTTCGGGTCTTTCGGGCCTTTCGGGCTTTTCAGATCTTTCGGGCCCTTCGGTGCGGTGGCCGGCGGGAATGGAGCAGTCCGGCCGGAGCACTACGAAGCGGCCGGTGGTTCCACCCGGGCGTGTGTCTCCGGCGGCACCGGGAAGCGCCTCAACAACTCCTCCATCCAGGCGGCCGGATGGGTGGCCGTGGCCGCGCCACCGGGGAGGGCACGCGCTTTGCGGATGCCCTCGATCAGCGCCTCGACGGCGGCCTCCGCGGTATACCGGTCGGCGACCCACTGACGGCCCGCCCGCCGCACCTCATCCTGGCCGGGCAGGTCGAGCAGCTCAAGGGCCTTGTCCGCCAACCGATCCGTTTCGAGCTCCGGGATCCGCCACGCGGACGGCGAGTCGAACAGCTCCGCTCCGCCGCCGGCGGCGTAACCCGTCACCAGACAGCCGCTGGCCATCGCCTCGGCCGGCGGCAATCCGAAGCCCTCGCCCTCGGGCGCTCCCAACGCGATGAACACCGACGTGTCGGACAGGACGCGAGCGACCTCCTCGTGGGGGACCGCGTGGATGTCGTACAGGTCCACACCCTCGGACCGCGGGTCGGCGTGCAGCAGACGGCGGAGCAGCGTGGTCTCGATCGGGCGCTTGCGGGACATCCACGCGATGCGCCGAACCCGCCCGGTCGACGCCGGTCGGAACACTTCGGTGTCGATGACGTTCGGCACCAGGTGCGGTTCGAACTCGGGCAGGGCGCGGCGGAACATGTCGACGCCCGCCTTCGAGATCGTCCACAGAGCCGGCCGGTCCGACCAGCCCGGATACGGGCCGGGGTCGGGGCAGGTCAGGAAGTTGACGTAGTGCCCCTGCGAGTAGATCACCTTGTGGCCGCCGGGCGCCGGGTCACGGCCCGGGACGACGCTGACCTCGTGCAGCACGAGCACGTCCTCGGGCCCGAGGTCCAAGGTCATGCCGGACAGCGTCGGCACGTCGTCGTCGAACCACGTGTAACGGAATCCCGGCGTGGGCGTCCAGCGGAACGCCTCGACGCCGACGGCCCGCAGCAGCGCGACCTGCTGGTTCAGCACCCGAATGCCGCCCAGCGGGAACTGGAACTCGAACGACGCGTAGATCACCCGGCCGGTCACCGCACCTCCCGGAGAAACAACGATCGGCGGGACCGGACCACGGAGGTTACGGGCGTGGGCAGTTGGGCCAGGGAGGCGGCGTCGCCCTCCCGGGGCCGTGGAGCAACGTCCGTGCACAGCGGCCGGGTCTGGCCCGTACTCATACGCCCAGGGTGGCACCAATGCCCTTGGATGTCACCGGCCCGAAGCGGTCGACGGCCGCCACTCCCGCCTGATCAACCCGAACACCCACGAGTCGGACACCTCGCCGTTCACGACGCAGTCTTCCCGCAACGTCCCTTCACGCACGAATCCGACCTTCTCCAGGACCCGGGCCGATGCCACGTTGCGCGTATCGGTCTCGGCCTGAACCCGATTCAGGTCCAGTGCGTCGAATGCCCACCGCAGCACGGCGGTTGCTGTCTCCGAGGAGTTTGTGGGCCTGGACGCCGCCGGGGGTGGCTGAGCGGCACGTAGGTCATCCCGTCCCGGACCACCCGGGCGCAGGTGAATGCGCGGGTCCCCGGTGCGGGGCGCGCCCACGAGGTCGCCGAGGGGCCTAGCGTGGATCTCGGCGAGGGGCCGCAGCGGTTCCGGGATGGACTTGCGGGTGCCGCCCTCCAGGCGGGAGAGGGTGCACCATGACGCAACCGCGGATAATGGCCGTGGCCGCAGGCCGGCGGCGCCGGCGGCCTCGATCGATGGAGAGGCAGCGGACGGATGACCCTGAAGGAAGGCCGGCGCGTCAGGTTGGCCGAGGATCTCGGGATCGGTGAGGCGGTCGCCGGGGAGCCCGGGGCCGTCGTCGGGTTCCTCTCGCTGGGATCCGGGATGGAGGGCACCGTCGAGCGGGTGGACGGGGAACTCCCGGAGAGCCATGAGGTTCGCGAGTACCAGCGGCTCAAGGCGCTGTTCGAGGACTACGGGCACACCATGCCGGCGGCGAGCCGCGAACGCCTGGAGGCGGAGATCGCCGCGCTGGAGCCGCAGTGGACCGCGCACCGGGAACGGGGGAGCCGGGTGACGGTCCGGGTCCGGCTGGACAACGGCTTCGTCCTCGACGGGGCGGACCAGGACATCCTCACTCCACTGTGAGGGAGGACGTCTCCGAGGTCTTCGCCGGGACGGGCGGCCGCCCGGGTGCTCGTACACCACGCCAGCAGACAGACGATGGCCAGGCGTGGCGAACGGTGCGGTGAACGGCGCGGGCAGCCTCGTCCATCGTTTGTCTGTCGGTGCGGCGCATCGTTCACCACGGCGCGGGACACCGCCCGCGCCACCCACCGAAGGCACACGGAATCGAGGGAACCATGCGTACCTCCGCACGCTTCGCGGCGCTGGCAGCGGTCAGCGCCATCGGGCTCGGCACCATCGCCACCGGCACCGCCCAGGCCGCCCCGGCCACCGCCCAGGCCACCACCCAGGCCGCCCGGAGCACCACGGTCCACCTGCACAACGGGACCGGCTGCTCGCTCTACCGGACCGGCTACGCTCTGGCCCACGGCATCTGGACGCAGGGCCAGGAGCCGCCGCAGATCCTGGGGAACACCGGCGACACCACCTTCCAGTCGGAGAGCAACGGGTTCCTGACCGGCACCGAGGGCTGGGCGACGTTCAGCACGTACGGCTGCGAGGAAGGCTGGCGCAACAACAACACCGTCGCGCTGCACTGGGCCAACCCCTACACCGGTTCCAACAGCTACGACGAGAACGGCACCAGCAGCGTCTTCCGCACCACCCGTGAGAGCGGCTCCGGCGACAACGCCGACGTCTACTGGGGCGTGTGGAAGAACTGATCCCGGCCGTCGGGCACCGCCGGGGTCGGGCAAGCGCCGCCAGATAGTCAAGGATCTGTCCGGCGCCCGCCCCCCGGCGCCTGTGTCGGGTGACCCGGCGCCTGTACCGCCGCGCCGCTCGCCGCACGCCGCCGCATGACAAGCATGAAGAACATGAAAAGACGGTGCCCCACCACTGGGTGCCGAACGGCCCGGGCCGTTCGGCACCCGCCGGCCGGCACCGCCGGGAAGCGGAGGAACCCGGGAACACCTTCACCTGGAAGCGCCGGCTGAAGCGGGCCCCGGCCCGGGTGCAGTGGGATCCCGAACGCGATCTGCACCTACAGCCGCTCCCCCACCGCTCCCTCCAACTCGGCCTCGCCGGCGAGGCCGCCGAGCGCTACGCGGAGCAGTGGATCGTCTCGATCGACGACGTCACCGCACTCGCGCAGACGATCCAGGCCCAGGTGAGGGACGGGGCCCTGGAGGCCGCCCGGCAGCTCCTTCCCGCCGAGCGCCCCTATCCGGCGGGCGACGCGCTGCTGAACCACCTGCGCGGCTGAGACGGTCCCGAGCGTTCGGGGCCACGGGCTGCTCGTCCCGTCCTCGTCGCGACCGGCGCGTGCACGCCGGCGACCGTGCCCCGGAATCTGCGCGGGCGCCTCACCCGGGCGGGCTGACACGAGCCGCCGGTGGTCAGCCGTCGGCGGCGAGGCGGTTCAGCCACTCCCCCAGCAAGTGCTGCTCGGCGCTGCTGAGCTTCGTCTGTTCGGGCAGCGCGGCACGCAGGGCGCGGGCGGCGCCGGCCGGGCCCGGTTCGTTCACGGCCGGCTGATCGTTGGTGACGGCGGCGACCATGCACTCCCGGAGGGTGGTCAACAGGGCCGGGTCGCGCCGGTCCTGGGGCAGGGACAGCCAGGTGAGCACGGCGCCGCGCGCCGTGGCGTGGATGATCTGGGCCGCGAGTTCCTCGTCGACGCGGCGCAGTCCGGCCGGCTCGCGCTCCCCGCGGACGGGCCGGTCGCCTGGACCGCGCACGCCGACCTCGCGGACGCGACCGCCGCCGTCCTGGCCGACGAGGGCCGCTTCGACGGCCCCACGCCGCCGCTCACGGGCCGACAGGCGCTCACCTTCGACGACATCGCCGCCATCGCCACCGAGCTCACCGGCCGCACCGTCACCCGGGCCACCGCCCCCGACGACCGGTTCCGCACGCAGCTGACAGGCCAAGGCGTCCCCGCGGAAACCGCCGACCAACTGCTCGGCATCTTCGCCGCCAGCCGCGCCGGCGAGTTCGCCACCACCGACCCCACCCTGGCCGACCTGCTCGGCCGCGAACCCGTCACCCTGCGCACGGTGCTGCGCGAGCACCTGTCCGAAAGCTGATCCACCAACGGCGCCGACCTGAAGGCCCCCCGGGCAGGACGGCGCCCGGGTGCCGGAACGTCGGCGCCGCAAGGGTCCGGGCGCTTCGGGCGTCGGGATTTCTCCTGCGGTATGCGAACTTATGCGGTCGTATCCGAACTTGATGCGATTTCCAGCCCTTCACCTGTCACACACACCGGTGAATGCGTCCCGAAACCAGGACGTGGACGACCGGTTGTCGCTCTCCTGAGGTCCTGCCCGGATCGGGCAGATGTCCGCCGACCATGAGAGTGGGGATCAGGTGGGGACGAGAAGGAGAAGGAAGGGCGTCGCGCGGGCCGCGGTGCTCGCCGCCGCGTTGTGCGGCGGCGGGGCGCTGACGGCACCGACGGCGTTCTCGCAGACGGAGGACGGGACGGTGACGGTCCGGGTGATCCGGGCCGTGGACTCCTCCGGGATGTGGACGCCCGCGCTGGAGCCGGGGCTGGCGGGCGTGAAGGTGACGCTCACCGGTGACGCGCGGGCCTACGTCGAGGGCACCACCGGGGCCGACGGGACGGTGACGCTGGCGCCGCCGCGGAGCCGGGAGCACGGCGGCGGCGGCGCGTACCGGGTACAGGTGGTGAATCCGAAGCCGGGCGTGCTGTTCCCGGCGTTCGCCTCGCGGCAGGGGCTGGACGGCGCGCCGAACCAGCTCAGCTCCAACGAGGAGTTCGTCGACCTCTCCGGCGGCAAGAACGTCTCGTACACCACCGGGCTGTGGTACCCGGGGGACTACTGCCAGCAGAACGCGCCGCTGGTGACGACCTGCCAGAACACCACCTGGGGAGGCGGCGCGCAGCGCACGCTGGTGTCGTTCCCGTACCGCGCGCGCGGCCAGGACGGCGTGGACGTCAACGTCACGAACCTCGCCACCGACGCGCAGACGGGCACGCTCTACGGCATCGCGTGGAACAAGGCCGACCGGCGGATCTTCTCCTCGGCGTCGGCCAAGCGCACCACGGACTACGGCCCCGGCGGCGCCGGCGGCATCTACGTGACGGACCCGGCGCAGGGGCGGACCACGCTGTTCACCACCGTCCCGGACGCCGGCAGCACGGCGCACGGACCGGGGACGGACGACGCGTTCCTCGTCGCGCCGGGCAAGGAGAGCCTCGGCGGGCTCAAGGTGACGAACGACGGCCGGGACCTGTTCGTCGTCAACCTCAACACCCGCACGCTGTACCGCTACGACGCGACCGCGCCGACGGCCGCGCAGCCGAAGGGCGTCTACCCGATCCCGGACCCGGGCTGCGCCTCGGCCGGGGACTGGCGGCCGTTCGGCCTGGGCCTCCAGGACGGCGTCGGCTACCTCGGCGGAGTCTGCTCGGGCGAGTCGACGGGCAAGGCCTCGGACCTGCGGGCGGTCGTGCTGCCCTTCGACCTGGCCACCGGCCGGTTCCGCGCGGCCGTGCTGGACCAGCCGCTGGACTACCCGCGCCAGTCGACCGTCGGCTCGGGCCCGTGCGACGGCGCGGGCTGGTTCCCGTGGACGAACACCTACCCGACCACGCAGAACGGCCAGACCTGCGCCGGTTACCGCGCCCAGCCGGAGCCGGAGCTGGGCGAGGTCGGCTTCGAGACGGACGGCTCGATGCTGCTGGCCTTCCGCGACCGCATGGCCGACCGGGCGACGGGCCAGTCGGCGTCGGGCGCAGCGGTGGGCGAGGTGCTGTCCGGCGGTGACCTGAACAAGGCCTGCCTGAGCGGCGGCACCTACGTGCTGGACGCCAACACCGGCTGCGGGCTCTCGCCCCGGGGCACCCGCTTCTTCGACACCAGCCGGATGGGCGTCCACCACAACGCGGCCTACGCCGGGATGGCGCTGTCCAAGGTCGAGAACACCATCGGGACCTCCGGGTTCGACCCCAACAGCACGGCCTTCGGCTACGGCACGTCGTTCGTCCAGCGCGACGGCAGGCAGGACCCGGCGTTCGGCCTGCGGCTCAACCCGGCGAACGTGCCCGCGCCGTTCGGCAAGGGCGCCTCGATGGGCGACCTGGAGGTGCTCTGCGACCAGGCGCCGCTGCAGATCGGCAACCGGGTCTGGTACGACGCCGAGCACAAGGGCATCCAGAAGCCGGGCCAGCGCCCGGTGGAGGGCGCCACCGTCCACCTGTACGACGGGCCGGGGAAGCTCGTCGGCACGGCGCGGACGACGGCGCGCGGCGAGTACTACTTCGACGACTCGAACGTGGACGGCGGGCTCAAGCCGCACACCAAGTACACGATCCGGCTGGACAACCCCGCCGACTTCGCCCAGGGCGGCCCGCTGTACCAGTGGGTGCCCACCCGGCACGACGTCGGCGACAACCCGTTCATCAACTCCAAGGGCGTCGTCCCGCCGGGCGCAACGTACGCCGAGCGGGAACTGACCACCGGCGGGCCGGGCCAGGACGACCACACCTTCGACTTCGGCTTCCGGCCGCAGGACGGCACGCTGACCCTGGTCAAGCACGACCAGGACGGCAGACCGCTGGCCGGGGCGACGTTCCAGCTGTGGCGCTGGAACGGCGGGCCCAGCTGGCCGCAGACCACCGGCGGGCACAAGGACTCGCCGGTCGGTGATCCCTGCGTCACCGGGGCGGACGGGATCTGCCGGATCGTCGTCGGGCCGGGCACGTACTACTGGGTGGAGGTGAGCCCGCCCGACGGCTACGCGGCGCCGGCCATCGCGGTCTTCGGGCCGCTGGTGCTCACCTGCGAGACCCTGGACGACGGGATCACGGTGACGGTCGTCAACCGGCTGCTCCCGTCGGTCGGTTCGGGCGCGGGCCCGTCGTCGCCGGATGCGGTCTCGACCCCGACTCCGACCCCGGCACCGTCGCCGAGCCCGTCGTCGTCCTCGGCGGTCGCGGTGGCGGCGGTGGCATCCCCGCCGCCGCCGGGCGCGAGGCCGTCCCGGCCCGATGAGCGGCCCGGCGGCACGCTGCCGACCACCGGCGCGGGCAGCGTGCTGCCGCTCGGCGTGACCGGTGCGGCGGCGCTGCTGGGTGCGGGCGGCGTGCTGGTCGTGGTCGCGCGCAGGCGCGGGGCGCGGCACGCGTAGCGGAACCCGGCCGGGCCCGTGGCGAGTCCGACGGCCACGGGCCCGGCCGGGCGGCCCGTACGGCTTCACCCAGGGCAGAACGCCACTCCCTTCCCCCGGTGCCCCGGATCCCTAGGCTGGAGGGGTGAGCACTCATGCGCCGAACGAAGCCCGCGTCATCCCCCTGCGCCCGCACACCTCGTCGCCCGGTTCCGGCGGGGCGACCCGCGCCCCGCAGCGGCCGGCGGGAGCGCCACCGGCGCCCGCGCCCGCGCCCGCGCCCGCGCCGAGGGAACCCCTGTGGCGCGACCTGGTCGGCGACGCGCTGCGCCGCGAACGGCTCGCCCAGGAACGGACGTTGAAGGACGTGGCGGAGGCGGCCCGGATCTCGATCCCGTACCTGTCGGAGCTGGAGCGCGGGCGCAAGGAGGCCTCCTCCGAGGTCCTCGCGGCCGCCGCCCGGGCCCTCGGACTCGGCCTCGCCGACCTGCTCTCGCTCGCCCAGGACGAGCTGACCCGGCACACCCGGAGCCAGGTGGGCCGGGGTGGGATGGGCCGGGGTGGGGTGGGCCGGGGTGGGGTGGGCCGGGGTGGGGTGGGCCGGAGCCGCACGTCGCCCACGGCGCGGTACGACGGGCTCTGCCTCGCCGCCTGACCTGGCCCGATCGGACCTGACCTGACCCGGCCCGGCCGAAGGCCGGTACGACGGTGGTGTGCCCCGCCGTACCGGCCACGGCCGCGCGGAGTCAGCCGAACGCGAGCCGTCGGCTCAGCACCTCGTCGGCGAGCCCGTAGGCGACCGCCTCCTCGGCGGTGAACACCTTGTCCCGGTCCATGTCCGCACGCAACGTCGCCACGTCGTGCCGGGTGTGCCGGGACAGCACCTCCTCCACCTGCGAGCGGGTGCGGACCATCTCCTTCGCCGCGAGGCTGAGGTCGGACACCGTCCCCTGCCGGCCGCCGCTGGCCGGCTGGCCGAGCAGCACCCGCGCGTGCTGGAGCACGAACCGCCGCCCGGGGTCTCCGCCGGCCAGCAGCACCGCCGCCGTCGACGCCGCCTGACCGACGCAGAACGTGGAGATCGGCGCCTGCACGAACGTCATCGTGTCGTAGATCGCCATCAGCGAAGTGAACGATCCACCGGGCGAGTTGAGGTAGATCGCGATCTCGCGTTCCGGGCTCTCCGATTCCAGGTGCAGGAGCTGCGCGATGACCACGTTGGCGACCCCGTCGTCGATCTCGGTGCCGAGGAAGATGATCCGCTCGTTCAGCAGCCGGCTGAAGACGTCGTAGGAGCGCTCGCCCTGCGCGGTCCGCTCGATCACGTAGGGAACCGTGTACGACCCCATGTCACAGCCCCATCCGTCGGCGCGACGCGGCCGGGCGGATGTCGGCGACCGACTCCACCACCCGGTCCACGATCCCGTACTCCCTGGCCTGCTCGGCCGTGAACCAGCGGTCCCGGTCGCCGTCCCGCGCGATCGTCTCCTCGCTCTGGCCGGTGTGCTCGGCGGTGATCCGCTCGATGGCCTTCTTGGTGAACTGGAGGTTCTCCGCCTGGATCTCGATGTCGGCGGCGGTGCCGCCGATGCCCGCCGAGGGCTGGTGCATCATGATCCGCGCGTTCGGCAGCGCGAGCCGCTTGCCGGGCGCCCCCACGGTGACCAGGAACTGGCCCATGCTGGCGGCGAACCCCATCACCAGCGTCGAGACGTCGTTCGGGATGAGCCGCATGGTGTCGTAGATGGCGAGCCCCGCGGTGACCGACCCGCCGGGGCTGTTGACGTACAGGCTGATGTCGGTACGCGGGTCCTCCGCCGACAGCAGGAGCAGCTGCGCGCACACCCGGTTGGCCGACACGTCGTCGACCTGGGTGCCGAGGAGGACGATCCGCTGGGCGAGCAGCTGCGCCGCGAGGTGGTCGTCGAAGCGGCTGGGCGGCGTGCCGCCCTCCTCCGCGCGGGGCGCGAGGGTGGTGAGGGGATTCATCCGGTCTCCTTGTCGAGACACCGAGGTGTCGAGGTGTCGAGGTGCTGAGGTGTCGAGGTGCTGAGGCGGGCTTGCCCTCGACTCCACTCTCGACCCCGGGAGACTTCCGGATGCGTTTTCTCTGCCCGCCGCAGATTCGCCACGGGCAGAGGCGACGGCTCGGGCCCGGCTGCGGCCTGCTCGGGGCCCAGCCGGAGCCGGGCCCCGAGCAGGACGGTCAGCGCGGCAGGCCCTGCCAGCCGCCGAAGGTGGTGGGCGTCGTGCCCGTGCGGTAGTAGACGCGGGCGTCCGTACCGATCGCGAACACGTGGAGGACGCCGCCGCCGTCGACGAGCGCGGCCGGGTGGTCCAGGACGGTGCCGCCGAGGTCCTGCCAGGTGCCGTAGCCGGCGTTCGGGGCGGTCTGGGCGGTGGTGCTCACGCCGCCGCCGCGGTTGCGCTCGAACAGGACGACCCGTCCGCCGACGGTGGCCGCCGCCGGCTCGCCCACTCCCGCGTGGCCGCCGAGGTTGCCCGGGGACTGGCTCCACGGCCCGCCGGGCCGGGTCTGGTAGCTGACCAGCATCGCGCCGGTGCCGACCTCGCGGTAGGCGAGTTCGATGCGGCCGTCCTGGTCGAGCGCGGCCTTGGGCGGACTGGCCGGCTGGGCGCCCGGGATCGGGGCGGGGCCGGCGATGGCGCCGTTCGGAGCGCTCTGCCACCAGTTGACGATCCCGGTGCGGGTGCTGGCGAACACCTCGATCCTCCCGACGCCGTTGCGGATCGCGGTGACCGGGTCCTGGAGGTCGGTGCCGCCCAGATCCGTCCAGGTGCCCGTCCACACCCCGCCCGGGGTGGTCTGCCAGATGCTGCTGAGGCCGCCCCCGCCGTTCTTGACGAACAGTTGCAGCCGCCCGTCCTGGTTGCCGGCCACCACGGGCACGCCGACCTGGTCCTCGTTGCCGAGCCCGGCGTTGGGGTTGCCGTGGTCGGCCCAGCTGTTCCACCACCAGCCGTTGGGCGCGCCCTGGGGCAGGGAGATGATATGGTGATCGGTCAGGCGGCGGGCGAAGACCTCCAGCCGGCCGTCGGCGTTGGTCCCGACCGCGATGCCCGGCGCCAGTCGCCCGCCCGGGTCCGCCATCCGCACCGGACCGCCCCAACTGCCGTCCCCCTGACGCCAGTACGTGTAGAGGGCGCCGGCTCGGACGACGAAGACCTGCGGCCGGCCGTCCTGGTTCAGCCCGGCCCAGGAGGTGCCCCGCGACCAGCGGTAGTACATCCGGGAGAACCAGGCGTCGGAGTAGTTCCCCGAGTGGTCGTGGCCGGCGTACTCGGAGACGAACACGCCCTTGGCGCCGGTCGTCGCCGGGTCGAGGTTCACCGGGGAGTCGCTGATGTTGTAGTCCCGGTAGTTCACCTGGATCAGCGGGCCGCCGTAGAGCAGGGCCGCCTGGCCGGCGAACTTCGCGGCGCAGACGTGGTCCGAGTGGTCGCCCGAGTAGCGGCTGTCCGGGAGTTCGTCCTGGGCCCGGAGCACGGTCGGCTGGTACGTCACCATGAGTTGCCGCAGCACCTCGACGACGTCCGCCGCCGTGTAGGTCGACGGCCCGGACAGCGGGCTGCCGACCGGGACGACCGTGGTGTCGGTGCCGCCGGCCAGGACGCCGCCGAGCCCGGCGTCGTGCAGGTTGAGGAA
Source organism: Kitasatospora sp. NPDC098663 (assembly GCF_044760075.1). Classification (NCBI taxonomy): domain Bacteria; kingdom Bacillati; phylum Actinomycetota; class Actinomycetes; order Kitasatosporales; family Streptomycetaceae; genus Kitasatospora; species Kitasatospora sp. NPDC098663. Next base: position 41,407 of record NZ_JBIWAP010000028.1, read on the forward strand.
GATCAGGTGCACCGGGCGGCCCTTGAGGACGTACCGTTCGACCTGCTTGCCCCCGACCGTCCACGCCTCGGCCGTCCAGTGCCCGACCTCGTCGGTCGCCGGATCGGTGTCGCCGACCCCGGTCATCCGGGAATAGGCGTTGATGGCGCCCATCTGGCGGTTCCAGGTACGCAGCGGCTCGCCGGCGGTGTCCCAACAGACCGTGGCGCACGGATCGCCGGTCGCGTTGCCCGCGGTGACGAACACCGTGACGGACGGGGTGCCGTTGGCGAGCGCGTTGGACAGGTCCGGGTTCATGAACAGGATGTCGTCGTCCTCGTGCGCGACGACCTGCATGAACAGCGGCCCGGAGTCGGCGGCCGGGGCCGCCCCCACGGCCGCGGCCGCGCGGATCGCGGTCCCCTTGGCCAGGACGGGCGCGGCGAGGGCGGTGAGCGCGACGGAGGTGAGGAGTTGCCGTCGTCCGATTGCCATGTGATTCCCCCAATTCGGGATCGGCATGTGAGCACGCCAGGAGGAGGTTAGCGCATGGCCGGGCAGGAAATGCCCTGGGCTGCATCGCGTAAATTGCCAGTGGGGAAAGATAATTGACGCATGATCAAGCCACTTCGTCCACTTCCCGCTCATCGGGCCCGTTTCCGGACGAGCCCGTTCCTTTCCGAGGTGGAATCGACCCGGCAGGCGATAGGACGACAAGCCGGAGATCAAGGAAATCGGCTTCGCGCTCGCCGTGGCCGTCGCATCCGCTGAGCCCCGCAGCCCGCGGCGGTCAGCCGAGCGAGTCCACCAGTTCGGCGATCGCCGTCAGCGGCCGGTGGGCCGCGAGTTCGGCGGCCAGGTCGGCGGCGTTGGCGCGGTAGGCCGGGTCGGCCAGGACGCGGTCGACGGCCTCGCGCAGCTCCGGCTCGCCCGGGCGGCCGGTGCGCAGGTCGATGCCGACACCGCGCCAGGCCACCCGGGCGGCCACCTCGGGCTTGTCCTCGCTGCCGCCCGCGACCACCAGCGGCACCCCGAAGGCCAGCGCGGTGTGGACACCTCCGTAGCCGCCGTTGCTGATCAGCACGTCGGCGTGCGGCAGGAGCCGGTCGAACGGCAGGTAACCGGCGGCCCGCACGTTGTCCGGCAGGCCGCCGAGCGCCCGCGCCAGCAGCTCGGGCCCGTCCGGGCGGACCGTGGCCGCGACCACCAGCAGGTCGGGGCGGTCGGCCAGCGCCCGCACCGCGGGGACCAGCAGCTCGGTCAGGTCGTCATTGGCCAGGGTGCCCTGGGTGACCACCACGACCGGGCGGCTGGACTCCAACTCCGGCCACCACTGGGGCAGTTCCGACTCGCCATGGTTCTGCGGCGCCAGCGCGCCGATGTAGCGCAGCGAGGCCGGCGCGTCGCTGCGCGGGTACTCGAACCCCGGGACGGTCAGCTGCAGGTAGTGGTCGGGCCCGGTGACGGCGGCGTTCGCCCGCGGCCCCGGCGGCAGTTCGGCCCCGACCCCGGCGAAGACCTCGGCCGCGTACCGCCGCAGCGGCTCGCCGCGCAGCGCCGCCTCGGCATTCAACTCCCGGTTGCGGGCCAGCCCTTCCGGTCCCGCCTGGGGCGCCAGCGCGAGACCGAAGGGCGCGGTGTCGACACTCTGCAGCATCGGCGGGGACACCCCGATGCCCACCACGGCCGGCCGCTCGCCGCGCGGATGGGCCAGCGCCAGAGCCACCGCGCCGTGGAAGAAGCAGTCACCGAGCACCACCGTGGCGGGGAACTCCGCCAGCAACGCGCGCAGCGCCCGGTACTGCGCGGGCACCGGATCGATGAAGATGTTCCGGGCGTCGAAGGCCAACCGCTGTGGCCCGGGCGGCAGTTCGGCCCGCCCCGGGAAGGAGTCGTTGATCCGGCGGTCGTCGAAATCCGCCTCCGGCGGCAGGGCGACGAAACGTGCCCCGGTCTCCTCGGCGGCCCCGGCGAACCTCGCCCCGCCGAGGAAGACCACCTCGTGCCCGCGCGCCACCAGGTCGGCGGTGATCGCCAGCATCGGCGCGGTGTGCCCGTGCGCGGGCATGGCGGCAGTGATGATCCTGGACATGTGAAACCCCCCGTAGTCGTTCGTCGGCCGGTCCGTGCACACCCCGTGGTCGTCCCCCGTGCACCCGGCCCACCGCGCAGGCTAACCCACCACGCCGCGTCCGCCCGACACCGGCGGCGAGGCGGCGCGGCGGGGCCAGGCGGGACGGGCGGGCCGGCGGGCCGGACGGGCCGGATCGCCCCGCCCGCACCGGCCCGTCAGCCCGTCAGCTCGTCAGCCGCGGTCGTCAGGAGACCACGTCAGCCGGGCAGAGCCGCTGGGTGCCCGGGCGTCCGCGCACGGTGGCGTCCACACAGCCGCCCGGCAGGCCGTCGTGGACGGTGGTGCCGAAGTTGGCGGTGACGGTCAGCGTGCCGTCGCCGAAGACGGTCCGCTGCACCAGGTGGTCGCCGGTCAGCCAGCGGAAGGAGGTCAGCTGCCGGGTGCCGGCCGCCTGGTGCAGCGGCGCGAAGTACTGCTGCAGCGCGGCCAGTTCGCGCATGTTCTGCCCGTCGTGCGGGTCCTTGTCGCTGAGCACGAAGTTGAGCGGGGTGTTGTCGAGCATCGCCAGCAGCGCACGCGTGGTCTTCTGCTCCGGCAGCTTGCCGAAGGGCAGTTCCCAGCGTTCGACGTTGACCAGCGAACCGTGCAGCGCCGTCTCGTACAGCGGCACCCGGTACCGCGGGTCGTACATCGCCTTCAGGGCGGCGGCCACCCGGGCCTGGTGCTCGGGCTTGAAGTCCGTGGTGCGCACCGGCTTGAAGAAGGTGGCGGCGGCCTGTTCCGGGGCGTAGCCGCCCCAGGCGCCGTCGTCCTTGGGGTCCTGCGGCCCGTTGTCGAAGTGCCCGGACTCCATCGCCCACAGCCGCCCGTCCACCGGGGTGCCCGAGCCGTGGTCGAAGGCCAGCACCTGGTTGGCCCAGGCGCCAGCGGACTCCGAGCCCAGGACCAGCGGGGCGGGCCGGCCCGTGGAGGCGTCGTACGAGCCGTCCGTCAGGCGCCGCATCCGGGCGAGCCGGTTGGCGCGGTCCTCGTCCATGGTCATCGCGTGGCCGGGGTCGTAGTCCCGGAAGAGCTCGCCCGCCGCGTCCACGTCCAGGAAGTAGCTGTCGGCCCCGTTGGCGACCAGCGAGCGGGTGCGGTCGGCGAGGTAGTGCTGCTGCGGCTCGGCCTGCTCGAACGCCTGCGAGCTGAGGTAGCAGCCCTTCTTGTGGAAGCCGGGTTGCGGCGTCCCGTCGGCCCTGAGGACGCAGAACCGGGGGTAGACGTCGTCCGGCCAGACGGAGTTGGGGGACGAGTCGTCCGTCTTCTGCTGGCCGTTGGCGAAGGAGTCGTACGGCCCGACCAGGTAGCCGGCGGCCTCGGCGGCCTTGACATCCTGGCCCGTCATCGGGGAGTCGTCGGAGTCGTAGCCGAGCCAGAGCCGGGAGACGCCCAGTTCCTTGAGACGGTCGAGGTAGGCGGGCCGGCGGGCGCCGCCCCAGGCGTAGGCGTGGAAGGCGCCGAGCAGCTTCGCGGTCTGCGGGTTCTGCTTGATCTTCTCGCTCAGGCTGCCCAACTGCCCGTGCTCCGAGAGCCAGTTGCGGTAGTCCACGGCCGGGGCCACCGGGGAGCCGTCGGTCAGGGAGAAGGCCACGGTGTACGCGCCGGTGCCGTTCCCGGCGGCGAATCCGTGCTCGGCCGTGGCCCGCAGCCGGCCGTCCTGGGAGGCGAACGTCAGCGACGTGCCGATGTCGGTGGGGACGATGTAGCTGACGCCTGTCCGGCCGGAGCGGAGCGTGTAGCCCCACATCGGCATGGACAGCTGCGAGCCGAGCTCCTGTTCCTCGCCGACCAGCGCCCCGTCGGAGGAGTTCCAGAACGGGTCGTCGACGGGAAGGGACAGCCCCTCGCCGCGCGGGAGCTGGACCTCGGCGGCGGCCGGATCGGTGGCGGTCACCGGCCACCGCACCGAGGTGTCGCCGCTCCCGGCGGGGGCGGTCCCGGTGGGGGCGGTCCCGGTGGGGGCGGTCCCGGTGAGGGTGACCAGCAACCGGCCGTGGTCGGCGCGGACTTCGGCCCGCAGGCCCTTCTCCGGATACGACCAGGCGGCGCCGCTCGCCGTCCTGACCGGGGCGCTCGCCCTGCCCAGCGCCTGGTCGGCCGGAGCGGACAGCAGGACCACCCGCCCGTCCTCGGTCCGGGCCTCGGCCCGCAGCGTGGCCGCGTCGACGGTGGCGGTGCCGCCGCGTACCGGCACGTCGACGCGCCCGTCGTGGACCCGCACCTTCATCGGCATCGGCATCGGCATCGGCGAGGCGGAGCTGCCGGTGGCGCTCGCCACGGTTGCGGACACCAGCGCGGTGGCCACGGCGAGGACGAGAACGGCGCGCGGAGCGTACCGGCGGGCGGGGCCCGCAAGGGAAGACGTATGAGTACCGGTGTGCATGACACAGTGATACGGAGGACTCCTAAGAAGTCCTTAAGAACCGGCCATTGACCACCGGTCACGCCGACGGCACCCGGGCCTGGACGTGCCGGTCCGGCGGTCCGGCGGAGCGCTCGGCGGGGCGAGGGACGCCGTCAACGCCTCCGCAGACCGAGCGAGACGACGGTCAGCCGGCGCAGCTCCTCCGGCGCGTCCGGGTGCCTCCCGTCGGTGATCTCCGAAAGGGTGCCGAACGAACCGGGGTAGACCATGACAGAAAGGCCTTGCTGGACAAGACACGCGAATATCGCGGACTCCTCCAGAAAGTACTGTGCGGACATTTCGACCCGCCTCTCCAGGTCGACCTCGGCGCGCCGACCGGAATGCCTGGCGTGAAAGCGCCGCCCGAACGCATCGACGGACTCCCGGAAGTTCCGGTCGGCCCGGTGGTAGTCGGTGAGGCTTCGATGGTGCTTTGCGTAGGAATCCCATCGCTGCACTTCGGAGCAGCGCAGGAACGTGAATTCGGCCTGCTCGCGTTCGGCCGCGAACAGGGCCCGGGTGTCGGCGATGAAACGGTCACCCAGGGCCAACGCCCGGGAGCGCGCCTCGTCCTCCGACAGGCCCCGGGTGGACGCCAGGGTGATCCGGTGGATGCTGTCCCCGACCAGCACCGTGCAGCGGGGGAACCGACCGGCTATCCAGCGGAGCATCGCGGCGAGTTTGCCCGGAGCGAAGTTGCCGTTCTCCAGGCTGATGCCGAGGAAGCACTGCCCCTGATCCGCCAGTCCGGCCCGCCGGTCCGGAGGGGAGACCGAGTCGACACCCGCCTTGTAGGAGGTTTTCGGCTGATTCTCGGAAATTCCCGATATACCGGCAAAAGTCTGCTCATAAGGAGGCATGCGAAAACCCCTCCGGGCCATCGAACGAGTGAGCGATGATCGGTGCGAGATCGAAGTTAGATCTCGTCTGACCAACCGTCAAACCGCGTCAACTCGCCGATGGCACAGAGGTGGTGGGGCGTGCGCGGCAGAGGGTGCGGGCGGCGCGCGGCGAGGGCGCGCAGGACGTGCGTCGCCGGTCGGCCCGTCAGCGTGCTGCTTGCCCAAGGCCGTCGAGAATGAGGTCCAGTCCGAAGGTGAACTCGTCGCCGTAGGAGTATCCGGGGCGCATGACGTGGGCGGTCGCGATCTCGGCCAGGTACGGGTATTCGCCGGCGCCGAAGCCGCTCACGATGGACTCCGCCAGTTCGGCGGTCTCCTCCGGGGAGTCGAAGGGCAGGGTCTTCTCCTGCAAGGCGAACCCGTAGATGTAGCTGTCGAGCACCGAGACGGCGTGGGCGGTCAGAGCGAGGGAGAACCCGCCGTGACGCAGGCAGCCGAGGACGGCGTCGTGGTGGCGCAGGGTGGCCGGGCCCGGAGTGGAGCGTGACTCCATCAGCCCGATGGCCCAGCGGTGGCGGGACAGCGCGAGGCGCAGCGAGATCGCCCGCTGCCGCATCGCCTGTCGCCAGTCGTCGCCGGGCGCGGGCGGTTCGACCTCGCCGAAGACCAGGTCGACCATGCCGTCGAGCAGGTCCTCCTTGTTGGCCACGTGGTTGTAGAGGGACATCGCCTCGACTCCGACGGCCTCGCCGAGCTTGCGCATGCTGAGCGTCTCCAGGCCGCCGGCGTCGGCCAGTTCGATGGCGGCCCGGAGCACCCGCTGGCGGGTGAGGGTCGGGCGGATCGGCGGCGGAGTCGACGGCGGAGTCGGGGTCGGAGTCGGGGTCGGCTTCGGGTCGGTACGTCGGGGCACGGTGGACGGTCGCTTCCTCTGGTGGCCTGCCATCGTTGCGAGCTTACGCCGTAAGTGCTGTACTTACAGCGTAAGTGGGTGCCAGCGGAGACCAGGAGCAGCGACGATGCGGGACATGGGTGAGCCGGCCGCGACCACCACCAGCGGCGGCGGCAGCGGGGCCGGGACGATGGCGGCCGTCGTCCAGGAGCGCTACGGCGCCCAGCCGGAAGCCGTGCTGCGCGCGGCTCGCCTCCCCCGGCCCGGCCCCGGCCCCGGCGAGGTACTGGTCCGGGTGCGCGCCTCCAGCATCGACCGGGGCACCTGGCACCTGATGGCCGGACTGCCGTACGCGGTCCGGCCCGTCAGCGGGCTGCGCAGGCCGAAGCTCCCCAATCCCGGCCGCAATCTCGCCGGTGTCGTCGAGGCGGTCGGCCACGGCGTGACCGGGTTCGCCCCCGGCGACGAGGTGTACGGGACGGCGGCCGCCGCGTTCGCCGAATACGCCGTCGCCCGCCCCGACCGGATCGCCCCCAAGCCGGCCGCGCTCACCTTCGAGCAAGCGGCGACGGTGCCCGTCAGCGCGCTCACCGCACTCCAGGCGGTACGCGACAAGGGCGAGATCCAGCCGGGCCGGCAGGTCCTGATCACGGGAGCCGCCGGCGGCGTGGGCACCTTCGCCGTCCAACTCGCCCACGCCCTCGGCGCCCTGGTCACGGCCGTCGCGAGCACCCCCAAGCTCGACGCCGTACGAGCCCTGGGCGCCGACCACGTGATCGACTACACCCGCGAGGACTTCCTCGCCGGCCCGCGACGCTACGACACCATCATCGACATCGCGGGCAACCGCAGCCTGCGCGACCTGCGCCGCGCCCTCACCCCCCGGGGAAGGCTGGTCATCACCGGCGGCGAGACGAACGGCCGCTGGCTCGGCGGCACCGACCGGCAGCTCCGCGCGCAGATCCTCTCCCCGTTCACCGGCCAGCGCCTGGGCACCTTCATCGCCTCCGAACACGCCGACGGCCTCCGCGACCTGACCGCACTCATCGACGCGGGCACCCTCAGCCCCGTCGTGGCCCGCGTCTACCCCCTCACCGAGACCGCCACAGCCGTCCGCCACCTCCTCGACGCCCGCACCACCGGCAAACTGGCACTCACCCTCCCCGACGACTGACACCCCCGACCGCCGCCCCCGACGCACCACCCACCGGCCGAGCCGACGCTTGCCGGCCAGGTGTCGCAGTCCCGACCGCAGGCGGTCCCGGAGCCGGACATTCGCCCACCTACGGCGCAGAGCCGCACCGAGTCGGCATCGTGCCAGGTGACAGGCCCTCGATATTCACCTGACCGCCAAGACCTCGGAAAGCTGCTGTTCGAGGTGTGACGGCACTTGAGGGAACAGAACTCGGGGCGGAGGCCGCGCATCTGCTCGCCACCGCTGACTGTTGCGAGGTTGAGCCCGGCATGAGCGACGCCGAGTCTCGGCGCATCGAAAAAGAATACGGATTCGAGTTCGCTGACGACCACCGCGCCTTCCTCGCAGCCGGGCTGCCTACGCACGGGCCATCTGAGGAAGGTGAGCCGGCCCGGGTGAAGGAAGGCCGCAAGCCCGAGCCGACCTGGTCTACGGCGCCCGGTTCCTCCCCGACGCCGCGCACGCCTGGGCCGAGGTTCCGGGAGGAGCAGCGGGCCGGGACACCGGGGACGCGGGCGACCGGCCGTGGACACCCGTCGCGCGATTCCCCGATCGAGTGAATCCCATATAGCAGAGCTGACGCGGGTGTGCGCTGAACTCGCTTGTTTCCCTAGCCTCTTGGGGAATTCAGTTGCCCGCTTGCCTGGTTCCGGGCCCTGATGGGCGGGTGACCGCTCCCGCTCTCCCGCTGGCCCCGACCGGCCAGGTCCCGCACATGGCGCTGGAGGCCGACTGCCACGACGCCGTCGCGCGCACCGTCAGCACCGGCTCCATCGTCCGCCGCCTGCCGGCCGCCCTGCGCCAGGCCCTGGTCCTGGGCTGGCGCACCGACCGCCCCGCCGTTCTGCTGCTGCTCACCGCACAGGCGGTGACGGCCGCCCTGACCGTCACCGCCCTCGGCGCCACCACCCGCCTCCTGTCCGCCCTGTTCGCCGTCGGCGGCCTCGGCGCCGCGCTGGCCGCGAACGTCTGGCCGCTGGCCTTGCTCGGCACGGCCACTGGCGGGCGCTACCTCGCGGACGCCGCCGCCCAAGGCGCCGCCGCCCGCCTTGCCCCGAAGGTCGTCCGCGAAGCCGACCTCCAGGTGATCGCCGCCGCCACCCGCGCGGAGCTGATCGCCTACGAGGACCCGGCGTTCTCGAACGCGTACGAGGCCGCCGCCGACAGCACCGACCGCGCCCGCGACCTGATCATCGACGCCCAGCGTCTCACTGCGGCCGCCGCCCGTCTGGCCGCCGGCGCCGCGTTCATCGCCTACCTGCACGCCGCGCTGCTGCCGCTGCTGCTCGTATCCTCTCTGCCCGCGGCGTGGGGCGCAGTGCGGGCCGCCCGGGTCGAACACGCCGCGCACCACCGCACCCTCGCCGATGCGCGGCTGCGCGGCGTCTTCCGCGGCTACACCACCGACCGGAACACCGCCGACGAGGTCCGGGCCAACGGAATGGGCCCCTACCTCACCGAGCAGTACCGCACCGTCTCCGCACGGCTGGAGGCCGAACAGCTCGCCGGAGCCCGCCGGGCCCTGCTGGCCAGGGGAGCTGGTGACACACTCACTGCGGCGGCCACTCTCGCGACCTGGGTCGTGCTGCTGTGGCTGGCCACCACCGGTCGCACCGGCCCGGCCGCCGTCGGCGCCGCCGCGCTCGCCCTGCGCACCGCCTCGGCGGCCTCCGCCGGTCTGCTCGCCGCCGGGGCCGGGCTGTTCCGCACCTGCCTGGCCTTGGACGACTGGGTCACCTTCCTGCGGATCGCCGCTGCCTGGGCGAACCGGCGCGGCGCCGCCCGGATCACCGCAGCCCCGGCGGCCATCACCGCCACCAACGTCCAGTTCACCTACCCCGGCACAGGTCGCCCCGCCCTCGACGGCATCGACCTCACCGTCCACCGGGGCGAGATGGTCGCCTTGATCGGCGAGAACGGTTCCGGGAAGACCACCCTCGCGAAGGTCCTCACCGGCCTGTACCTGCCGACGGCGGGCACCGTCACCTGGGACGGCCAGGACCTCGCCGGGGTCACCCCTGATACCGTGTTCGGCCAACTCGCCGTTGTCCCACAGGACTACACCCGCTGGCCGCTGGCCGCGCGGGAGAACATCACCCTCGGCCAGGCGATGTCCACCGGAGACGCCGCGGTCCTCGCCGCCGCCGAAGCCGCCGGGGCGGACGAAGTCCTCGCCCGGCTCCCCCACGGCCTGGACACCTCCCTCGCCCGCTCCTGGTGGGGCGGGCACGACCTCTCGGGCGGCCAGTGGCAGCGCCTTGCGGTCGCCCGCGCCTTCCACCGCGACGCCCCGGTACTCGTCCTGGACGAGCCGACAGCCGCCATGGACGCCAGGGCAGAGCGCAGGGTGTTCGACCGCCTCAAATCCCTCGCGGCGGGCCGGACCACCGTGTTCGTCACGCACCGGCTGTCGAACGCGCGCGCCGCGGACCTGATCGTCGTCCTCCAGGACGGTCAAGTGGTACAGGTCGGATCCTGGAACGAACTCTCCACCAACCCGGGCCTGTTTCACGACCTTCTGAAACTCCAAGAGGAGTGCTGACCCGCCGTCCCGCACCTGGCCGGCTACGGCTCTGAGCTGTCTGCAAAGCTCATAGCCGAACCCGAACCGTCTGGCAGTGCCAGTCCGTCCCGACGTTGTCAGGGCTGCTTACCGCCCGTCCCGGCATCCCCCGAGACGAACTGCCCCCAGCTTCAACCAGGTCGCTGCGACAACCCGGCGGTGATGGTCTCTCACCTCACTCGACTCCATGACGCCTCGTGGCGCACCGACCAGGTATGGCAGGCGCGTGTACGTCTTCCTCGGCACGGTCACCGCCGCTGCCCTGGTCATCTGGCTGCGGTCATGAATCGACGTGCACGTCTTCCGTTCCGGACGAAACTGGCTCGGTGTCGAGCGGCCAGCGATAGCCGGCGTCATGCAGCTTGCTCGACGCCGAGTGATCATTGGACACCAGCACCTGGGCCAACCGGTCTGCCGCGGCGACTACGGCAGACCAGCCTGGTGAGTCCAGATAGACCTCGTCGCCGGCAGCGGCGCCGACCGAGTCCTGTACCGCGCTGTAGGCCGCACCAAGACGCGCCATCAGCTCGACTTCCTCCTCGCTGCGAAGGCACTGCCCCAGCCAGGGCCGCGGACTGCTCGCATCGCAGAAGTCGTCGAAGAGCACATGCACGGCGTAGTCAAGGTTCTCGAACTGATCCGGATCGAGCCACACCTCTCGCTGCCATGTCGGGCTGGCCAGCGCCACAACCGCGGGCACGACATGGAGACGGTAGTAGGGCAGAGCGATGCCGTGATCAATCACGAGGCAAGAGTACGGACCGCACGATCGGCCGGACAGCTCCTGGCTAGTTGATGTACTCGGACGGAGAGAACACCTTGCCGTACGTGACGCCGTCGATGACGAGCGAGCCCTGGGCCTGGGCGTAGCCGTTGCTGCCGATCCAGTCCCACCCCGCGTTGCACCAGGCTCCGGGGTCGCTCGCCGTCATGCCGCTACAGGTGGCGTAGTCCTCGTAGGCGCCGAGGTGGTTGATCCAAGTCGTCCCGGTGACCGTGTGGTTGCCGTGGTTGGTGACATGGATCGACGGGTACACGGAGTACCCGCTCACGATGAGGCAGGCCTGGGCGTAGACGTCCCCGGCGTATTGCTGTGTGGCCCCGCAGTAGGTGCCGCTGGTGACCGCGTTCGCCGGCGCGGCCATCGCGACGCCCCCGACCGTGACTCCGATCGCGAGCACGGCGGCGGCCGCTTTCGACCTGGCGTTCATCTTCCGCATTTCTCTTCCTCTCCGGCCGGGGCACACGGGCTCCCGGGCCTGTCCGCGCAGCGGCGCCCGCGGCACCGGGTGGCGGCCCGGTGCGAACGTGCGAGCGCCACCGCTCGCCCGCGAAACCTGCGGGCGTCCGCCTCGGTGGCGTCTGTGATAGATGCTGTTTGACGCTTGCCTGGACGGACAGCTATTAAGCCCTGGCCTTAAGCGGACCGAGGGGATCGGGAAGCATGCGCGTGGCTGTGGCGTTCGGGGCACGGGACTTGGCCAACGTACGGTTCGCGATCTCACCGATTCAGCACCTGCTGGTCGGGCTCCAGCAGGACAACGGGGCTCCACTGCCGGCCTGTCGGTGGCTGATCGGGCTCCACCAGGACGGCGCGGCTCCGCTGCCGGCCCGCCGGTGGTGGCGCGCGGTCCGCTCCCGCGTACCGGCCCGTGCCCTGCCCCTGATCGAACTGGTCACGGCCAACCGGCTCTGCATCCCGGACTTCCTCACTCCCCCGATACCGCTGGTCCCGGGCGGCGTGTCGATCGCCGACGAACTGGACGCCATCAGCGCGGTCAGCACCGAGCAGGTCCAGGGAGAGCTGGCCCGGTACGCCGAGTTGGGCCCCCTACCGAAGCCTGTGGCACAGCTGCTCGACGGCGGCACCGTGCAGATGAACCGCCTGTTAGACGCAGTCCACGCCCTCTACAGCACCTGCCTGGCCGACGACTGGCCCGGCATGGCCAAGCTGCTCTACGCCGACATCAGCATGCGCCGAACCATCCTGGGGGACCAGGGCACAGGCAGGATGCTGGCCGGCATCCACAGGGCCTTCAGCGACCCCACCCGCTTCGAACTCACCCTCTTGGGCCTCGCCCCAACCGTTCCGGAGCATCTGGAACGCACCGCCGACGCCGGGCTCGTCCTGTCCCCCAACCTGTTCCTCGGCGGCATGCTCTCCCCCGCGATCGCCAGCCCGTGGCAGCAGCCCCTCTTCGCCTACACCGCTTCCGAGACCCTCCTGCCGCCGCCCGCCGACGTCGACGGCCTGACCGCGCTCATCGGCAGAGGAAAGGCCGCCGCGCTGCGGGCGATCGGCACGGGATGCACCACCACCGAACTCGCCCTCCGCCTCGGGGTGAGCGCCCCTGCCGCTTCTCAGCACGCCTCCAGTCTGCGCGCGGCCGGAATGATCACCTCGATCCGCGACGGCCAACGCGTCGCCCACGCCCTCACCTCCCTCGGGACCGGGCTGCTCACAGCCAACCCGCTCTGACGCCGGCTGGTGCGCGGTTCGGTGGTGCGGCAGGCGGTGGCACGAGGTGGTGGCACGGCAGGCGGTGGCACGGCGGAATGCCGGCCCTGGGCCCGGCGGCGCGGTACCTGGCGGAGGCCGACGGGCGCGCCGACGCTCACCGTTCACTCTTTCGGGTGACGGGTGTTTCGGCCGAGAGGTGAGCGGACGGTTTCCCGCGTCCCGTCGTCCGCGAACCTCCCCGCCTGCTCCTTCTTCACGGGGAGTGGCCCACGTCGTGATCCACATCCCGCCAATATGATCACTTCGGGGGTTCGGGGCGGACCCGTCGGGGAGTGAACCGGGCGCGACGGGCCGAAGGCGCCCTCGCCGGAAGGAAGACTCCCACGAGTCCGCAGAACGCCCGGCCGGCGGCAGGCTCAAGACCTACAGCGACCGCACCTACCTGCACACCACCCTCGTGCGGCACCAGGGCACCACGGTCGCCCTCGCGCTCGACGACACCCGCCGCATCTTCTACAGCGTCCTCGACCTGAACTCCGCTGTCACCGCGTCGCAGCGCGGCACGGAGGGCGGTGCGGCCGACCTCGATGTGCAGCACTGGTCCGAGGACCCCAAGGAGCTGGCCTTCCCGCGCGAGCTGACGCGCGCCGGGTTCGCGCTGCTGGGCGCGGACCGGCTGCCCCGGGTGCGGCAGGGCGCGCGGGCCGAGGAGGGCCCCGACGACGTCTTCCGGGGCGACGAGATCGACCCGTTCCTGTCGAGCACGGCCCGGCTCACCGCCGCGGTGCCGTTCCAGGCCGTGTCGGACGGCAAGCACGTCTTCGTCTTCCGTCAGGCCGTCGCCGCAGGGGACCCCGACGCGCTGGTCCGCACCCGTGCGGGCGCGCTGACCGGAGCCGGCGCGTCCGGCGAGGTCACCGCCGTCGCGCCGGGGGCGCTGCTGTGCGACCGGTTCGTCCTCGCGGGCGGGGAGCTGCGGCCGGTCGTCGAGGTGCGCTACCGGCGCAGCCGGCACCGGACCCGGCCGGACTCGGCCAAGGACGGCCTCGGCATCAAGGACATGAACGGCGTCCCGTTCCACGAGCCGACACTGGAACTGGGCTTCGCGGGCCGCCCCGAGGCGGGCCGGTTCGCGGTGCTGCTCGTGCCGACCGGGATCGCGGGGACGAGCCGCTGGCAGTTGTTCGTCCACAACGCGCAGTCGCGGAGCATCGAGGCGATCAACGTCGAGCAGGGCGAGGACGGCCTCTTCCACACGCAGGGCAGCCGGCTGTGGACCAGCCCGGACCCGCAGTACCGCGATTCGGTCCTCGAACGCGCCCCGGGCACCTGCCCGTTCACGCAGCAGCCGCTCGTGCCCGTCGCGCCGAGGACGGAGTTCGCCGAATCGGCGCTCGGCCTGCCGGGCGCGTCCGGGCAGGGTTACGGCGAGGCCGCCGCACCGAGCGGGTTCGGCGCCGCTGCGTACACGGTCGAGGCGTGGGTCGAGCCGCAGGCGGCCGGCGGGACGGTCCTGTCGACCGGTGCCGACGGTGTGACGCTGTCGGTGAGCGCCGAGGGGGCACTGGTCCTCGCGCACGGCACCGACACGCTGGACACGGACGACGGACTGGTCGGCGCCGGCGTGTTCACCCATGTCGCCGCCGTGTACGACGGCACCCGGGCCACCCTGCTCGTCGACGGCGCGCGCGTCGCCACCGGCGATCTGGCCGTCGCCGCCACGCCCGGCCAGGACGGCAGGCTGCTGCTCGGCGCGACGGATGCGGCGAGCGAGGCGAGTGAGGTGGATGCGGCGAGCGAGGCGGACGCGGCGAGCGAGCCGAGTACGACGAGTACGACGGCCGGGCACTTCGCGGGCGTGCTGGACGAGGTCAGGGTGTGGTCCCGGGCCCGGCGCCTGCCGCGCGTGGCGCAGACCCGCGGCGAGCGTCTGGTCGGCGACGAGCCCGAGCTCGTGGCGTACTACCGCTTCGACGAGGGCCTCGGGAGCACCGCGTACGACCAGAGTCCCAGTGCCGCCCACGCCGCGCTGAAGGGCACCACCAGCTGGGTGGCCTCCGACGCCCCGGTCGCCGACCACCCCGGCATCCGGCGTGACGCGTTCCGGGTCACCGGGCGTACCGTCGTGGGCGGACTGTCGGCGGTGCTGCACCACCAGCAGGAGGAGGGGCTCGTCGGCAGCGGTTCGGTGCGGCCCCTCAAGCGCCAGGCCCGGGTGCTGCTGACCTGGACCGCGAGCACGGCCGGTGACACCAAGGGGCGGATCGCGGCCCTGGACGTGGCGGTCGGCCGGGACGGCCGCCTGGCCCAGCTGACCGATGTGGTCGACCTGCCGGTGATCGGCACGAGCGTCGAGGCGGTCGATCCGGCCCGGCAGAACCAGCTGAAGGCGGACATCCTCCGCGACAAGGCGCTGCTGAAGGCGGCCCGGCAGGGCAAGGCCCAGCTGAAGAAGGACCGGGCCAACCCGGATAACGCGGAGAAGGCGTTGTCCGCCGCCCTGCGCAGGGCCGCGGTGACGGGGAAAACCGCCGACCCGCAGGGAACCACCTGCGTGCTCTACGCCACCTACTTCGCCACCGCCTACGCCGACGCCTACGCCTACGCCTACGCCGACGCCGACGCCTACGCCTACGCCTACGCCTACGTCGGCCGCGAGTACACCGCCAGCAGGCGCAGTGACGTCGTGTCGGTGCTGACCGTCGTGCCCGACGGGAAGGGCGGCTACCGCCCCTCGCTGTCGAAGGGCGCGCCGGCGGCCGGGAACACCGCCACGCAGTGGGTGTTCAACGGCAAGACGCTGAAGAGCGTCAAGGCCGGCAAGAGCCTGACCGGTCAGGGCCCGGACAAGGACATCGTGCTGGGCGACGGGGCAGGGCTGTGGCCGCGCCCCAGCTCGCAGCCGAACTCTCTGGTCCTCAGGGACTCCGCGCCGAAGCCGCCGAAGCCGGCGAAGAAACGACCGAGCGGGGCATTGCTGTACAGCCACTCACCGCACCAGGAGATCCCCCTGGTGGCGGCGTGGTCGAACGGGCGGCTGAAGTGGGGGCGCCGCCGACTCAGGGGCGCCTTCTACCTCTACGCGATCCCGGTCAGTCCGGCCGGGGCCGACCAGGTCAAGAACGTCGCCGAGGTCGCCGCGGCCCTCGCCCGGGTCGATGCCGTCAACAACGCCGATGCCGCGTTCGGGGCCTGGAGCGCGCAGATCACCTCCCTGACCACCGCCGTCAAGAAGAACGAGGACGAACTCGGCCGGCTCTCCGCCTACACCACGGGGCGCAGCGACCGCACGCTGCCGATGGCCCGGATCGGCCAGGACCGGCTGGGCCTGGGCTGGTCGGGGGCCTTGCTCGACTTCGCCGTGACCAGCGACTCGCCCCACCTCGCCGAGAGCGGCACGGGCCATCTGGGGCTCTACTACCGCGATGACCAGGACCGGCTGACGGGCCTGTTCTACAACACCAACATCGACCGGTCGACGAAGACGGTCGCCGCCTCCGAGGGGACGACGGTCCTGCTCACCGCCCGGGACGCGGGCGTCGACCTGGCCGGCGTCACGATCAAGGTGAGCACCGGCGACACCGACGACCGCTGCACCCTCACCCTCGCCCTCCAGGACGGCGACACCGAGACCTGGGCGCTGCTGCCGCGCGAGGCCGAGGGCTTCGCCGCCTCGATCAACGGGATGCGGGACACCCCCCTGCCCGTGGGCTCGGTCGCGGGCTTCAAGGACGGCGTGCTGACCCTCGCCGCTCCGGGCGCGCCCGCGGCGCTCGCCGCGGGCGAGCTGGTCGGCGTCGGCGGCAGCGTCTACGTGCTGGCCGAGGCCGTCGAGGAGCAGGACACGGAGCTGCGGCTGACGTACGGCCCGGCCTCGGCCGCGATCGCCGCCGGGACCGCCGTCGAGCGCCTGTCGTACGACCCGCGGCTGGTCACCCACACCCGGCCCGGCGCCAGCGCCGTGTACGGCTCCCGGTACGTGAGCGCGTCCGTCGTCAGCACGGCGGGGGCCACCACCGGGTCCGTCACCGATGGCGAGGCCGCCGTCAACGGCCAGGCCCGCCCGCCGCGTTGGTGGGGCGACCTGCCGGGCCGGGCGCTGTCCTTCGCCGCCACCACCGCGGCTCCCACCCTGGAGGGCGCGCGGCTGGCGTCGGCGCGGCACGCCGACGACCTGACCATCGAGGCGTGGCTGAAGCCGGTCGCGGGCACCACCGCGACCGGTACCCCGCGCGTGCTGCACGCCAACACCGGTGCGGCGGCCGACGATTCGCAGTACGTGCTCGCGCTCGGCCCGAGCGTCGACCGGCGGGCCGGCGGTGAACGCCCGCTGGTCATGGGCGTCGGCAACCGCTTCGTCACCTCCCGCGCGACCATCCCGGTCGACCGCTGGACGCATGTGGCCGGCGCCTTCGAGCAGTCGTGGGCGCTGCGCTTCGCCAACGGGGTGTACGCGCAGGCCCCGCACGCCGACGACCTCAACATCGGCCGTGACCTCACCCTGGAGGTCTTCCTCCAGACCGACGCGCTCGGCAGCGCGCAGGGCCTGCTCTCCAAGGGCCGTGTCGACGACGGCCGCGGACGCCGGGTCCCGTACCAGCTCGGCATCGCCGCCGACGGCAAGCTCGTCTTCTCCTTCGAGGACCGCGACGGCAAGGAGGTCCGGCTGACCTCGACGGGCGCGGTCGAGGCCGGGAAGTTCCAGCGGGTCGCGGTGGTGCGCAAGCTCGGCGACACCCGCGAGGAGAAGACGGGCCAGCGCACGCTGTCCGTCACGGACGCCCAGGGCAAGCCCGCCCAACTCATCGTGAACGCGATCGAGTCCCTGGTGATCCGCCAGTGGTCCGACATCACCTTCTACATCGACGGTGCCGAGTCGGGCAACATCCGCTACGCCGACGCCCCCGACCTCGGGCACACCGGAGCCCTGGACATCGGCCGGGCCCAGCGCGGCGCGGCGGAGGACTCGTTCACCGGCGTCATCAGCGAGGTGCGGGTGTGGAACACCGCCCGCCAGGCAGACGACCTCGGTGTCGACCTGCCCGGCACCGCCCAGGCCCCGGCGGACGGCGGCGTGGACTCCCGGATCACACCACAGGGCCTGGTCGCCCACTGGCGGTTCGAGGAGAACGCGGGCAACGCGGCGCAGGACGAGTCGGGAAGCCACCAGGCCCGGCTGCACGGCGCACGGTGGACCAAGAACCCCGACCCCAAGGGCAGCCGCTTCCGGCTGTACGTCGACGGGCGGACCACTCAGGCGACACCCCTCGAAGCGGCCCAGGCACCCTCCCAAGGCGCCTACGGATCGGCCCAGTTCACCCTGGGCGGCCGCATCGGCACCCCGACGGTGATCGACCTCCCCAGCCTGCCGCAGATCGGCGGCACCCCGACGAAGACCGACCTGCCCGACGTACCGCAACTCGTCGACATCCCGACCGAGGACGGCTACCTGGGCGTGCTGGAGGAGGTGCGGGTCTGGCGCTCGGCGCGCAGCGAGGAACAGATCCTCGACAACCTGTTCGGTCGGCTGACCGGTGACAGCATCGATCTGCTGGCGTACTACACCTTCGACGACGAGTCGACCGAGACGGACGCGACCGAGCTGCGCGACCACGGCCCGCGTCGCCTGCACCTGCCGCTGGGCACCGACGCCGCCACGCGCCCGCAGCCGCTGATGTCCACGGCGCCGATCTCCTCCGAGACACCCGAGGTACGGCCGGCCTTCGCCACCGGTCAGCCGCGCTTCGTCCAGACGATCGCGGGTACCCCGGCCGTGAGCGAGTACGCCGATCTGCAGCGGCTGAGGGACCGCTCGACCCGAGGGGTCCTCAAGCGGGCCTACGCCTACCTCCAGAACGGCAGCTGGAACCTGATCACGGGGCACAAGCTCGGGGACCTGACGACCGAGTGGCTCGGACAGGTGCAGTTCGCGCCGCAGCTCGTCGGCTACATCGAGGGCGCGCCGCCGGTCCCGGCCGAGAACCTGATCGCGACCCGGCGGCCCAGCTCGCTCAGCTACATCAACACCACCTCGGTGGAGTTCCAGCAGGCCGACCAGGTGGTGCAGACGCTGACCTCGGGCGGTGAGAAGACCGTGGACGCCTCGCTGGCCATGCAGTTCTCCAACAACGCCGACGCCGACACCCTGCTGATCACGGCGCCGCTCGGCTTCGGCATCGCCAAGCCCGTCATCGACTTCGACGTCAACGCGGGTCTCGGCACGACGCTGGAGTACTCCAACGGCTGGGGCCACCAGACGGACGTCTCCGAGACCCTGGACACCGCACGCTCCACCACGGTCGGACTGAGCGGGGGCTGGGAGAGCACGAAGGCGGACCAGCAGGTCAACCCGGAGGGCGGGCGGCGCTTCCTGCCCGCCAACACCGGGTACGCACTGGTGCAGTCCGAGACCGCCGACGTCTTCGCCCTGCGGGTCGCGCACTCGGGCTCCGTGGTCGCCTACCGGATGCTGCCCAACCCGGACATCCCGCGAGACTGGAACCTGCTGCCGTTCGCCATCAACCCGCGCTACGTCAAGCAGGGTGTGCTGGACGGCATGGCCGGCTACTCCCCGACGAAGGGCAAGATCCCCGACTCCGCCTACCCGGACGCCCGCGACTACGGCGAGTACAGCTACTTCAAGCCGACCGAGGCCTACGCGCTCAAGCGCCGCATCACCGAGGACATGCAGCGCCGCCAGGCGTTCTACGCGGGCGTCTCGAACGAGACCCACGACGCCGCCGCCCACCCGGCCCAGGCCCGGGCGCAGGAACTCGTCAGCCGCTTCACCGGGCCCGTGCCCGGCCCCGGCCCGGAGAACGGCGACCAGCAGAAGGACGCGGAGGGCTTCTCCCGCCGCGACATCGTCAACACCTACGTCTGGACGGCCGACGGCGGCTTCTTCGCCGAGACCACCGCGACGACCGACACGGTGACCGAGACCACCTCCGGCTCCTACCGCTTCAACGGCGCCGCCACGGCCAGCATCGACTTCGGGTTCAAGGCCTTCGGCATCGGCGCCGGCTTCCAACTGGACGCCGCGCTCGGCGGCGGATTCTCCAACTCCCGGTCCAAGTCGAAGGAGTCGACCCGGGCCTTCAGCCTCAACGTCCGCGTCGAGACACCCGGCGACATGCAGAAGTACAACGACCAGTCCGAGCCGGTCTTCAACGACGACGGCACCCCGGTCGAGGTGCCGGGCCGGGTCGACGCCTACCGCTTCATGACCTTCTACCTCGACAGCGACAAGGCCAACTTCGAGGACTTCTACGGCAAGGTCGTCGACCCGCAGTGGCTGGCGAGCTCCGACCCCAACGCCGCCGGGGCGCCTGATCCACCCCGTCCCCGCCCCAGCCTCACCCCCTCACCCCCTCACCCCTGAGCTGAGCCGCACGGACAGATCCGCCTCCACGCGGAACCACCGGAGGCCGGATCACCTTCCGCACGACAAGACGCTGGCCGGACCGACGTACCGTCGGTCCGGCCGGCGTCGACGACGGCTGCGGCTACCCCTGCGACTCGGTACAGGACAGGCCGGTGATCAGGTCGGAGGAGACGGCCTCGCCCGCCAGGCCGGCGACCGGGACGCAGGAGAGGGTGACCTGGTCGGAGCGGCGCACGATGGTGAAGGCCGTGGTGATGAGCCCGGAAGCGGGAGCCCCGCCGGACGCGACGCAGTTGAGCTGCCCCGTCCCCAGGCCGCCGACGGCGGTCACGTTGTCGCAGGTGTAGGAGGGCGTGGCGGCGTGGGCAGGGGCGGTGGCGAGGGAGAGCATCGCGGCGCCCGCCACGACGGCGGCCCCGGTGACGACGACGGCCCGCCGGGCCTGGCGGTGGACGGAGAAGGGGAACATGCTGGGCCTCCTGGCCTGTTGGTCGGGGGGAGGAATGACGAGGGCGCCCGGGAGGGCGACGGAATCCCGTATCCCGTTCGCAGGATCGGCGCCGCATTCATCGCGCGCCACCGCACGGGGGCGGTACCGGCCGGCCGTGGAGCACGGCAGCCGGCGGATCGGGGCGGGGTCGGGGCCCGGCGGCGGGTGTCGCCGGGGTCGTTCGGGTTCACGACCGTTCGGGTTCACGACCGTTCGGGTTCACGGCTGCTTCGGCCTGGTCACACGGAGGTGAAGGTGAGGGTGATGGGGCCGCTGGCGCTGGAGATGGTGCCGTCCCCGATCGGGCACAGTTCCGGGTCGGTCCCGGTGATGTCGACGGCTTCCGAGACCTTCACAGCGGTGTCGCCCGTGTACCGGCCGGCAGTGACGGTGCCGGTGAAGGTTCCGGCGCCGCCGGTGTCCTCCACGCTGGTCCACCGCACGGTGCTGGTGCTCTGGTCGCTCCAGGTGATGGTCTCGTCGAACGGGGTGAGGACGTGGAGGAGGTTGACGCAGCTCTCGCCCGTCTCGCTGTTCGTGACCGTGCTCGCCCCCGGAAGGCCCGTCACGCACGTCGCGTAGGAGTTCTGGTTGGAGATGCTGATGTTCTGCGGCTGGTCGGTCAGGGCGGGGGTGAACTCGCTGGTGAACGTGCCCTCGCACTGCACGTCAACCACGCCCTGGGCGTGGGCCGGTGCGCTCGCCGGGACCAGGACGAGCCCGCCGACGAGCGCCACGGCTCCGGCCGGACCGGCCAGGCGGGAGAGCGGGAATCGGGACCACACGGTGTTCATCGGACCTCCGAAGGGGTGGCTGCGATCTACTTCGTGCACTCACGATGACACGGAACGTTGCCCCGGGCGACGGCGCGCAGCGGCACGACCGGCGCTTTCCGTCCCACCGTCCCCCGGCGCGTCTGCCGCCCGAGCCGACGCACGGTGCCCGTTTGCTGCGCGGAGGGTGCAGTGGGGGTGAGCGGCTGTGACGCTGGTCGTATCAACTAGGCAGAGGAATGGAGGCGTGATGGTCGACTACGGCTACGTGACGCTACGTTCGGCGTTCTCACGTCCGCTGGTGCGGCGTGCCGTGGTGCCGGTCGGGGCGGTTGCCCTGGTGGTGGCGCTGGCAGGTCCGGCCTTCGCGGCGGAGCCGGCCAGCGACGGGGTGGAGATCGCCACCGCGAGCTACTCCGGCAGTCTCCTGTCCTGGTCGGGCAGTTACTCATGCGAGGACTCAAGGGTCGGCGCCGAGCTCACGGTCACCGCCACGGACACCGCCGGCGGCACCGGATCGGAGATCCTCCCCCTCGTCTGCCTCGGCGGTGCGGCCGGTCAGCCGATCAGCGGGCAGGTCGACAACGGGCTCCTGGGCCTGAGCGGCAGTTGGGGCGACGACATCACGGTGACCATGGCCCTGACCGACCTGTTCGGCAACTCCCTGGGCAGCGATCAGATCGTGCTGCTCGACGACCGGGTCGGCGAGGTGACCCTGGACAGCGCGGCCCCGGACCAGGGCGGCGGGAACCTGGCGGTGACCGGCGGATTCGCCTGCCCCGCCGCCGGCACCGGCACCATCACCGCCGACGAGAGCGCCCCGTTCCAGAGCCCGGTCCTGGAGACCGGCACCCTGCCCCTCACCTGCTCCGCACCCGGCGCCCAGGCCGTCTTCCCCACCCTCACCGCCGACGCCGGGTCCCAGGCACGGGCACAGGCCCAGCCCCAGGCCCAGCCCCAGGCACAGCACCTCCGGGAGCCGACGGCCATCGGGACCGTGAAGTGGTTCCACGACGAGAAGGGCTTCGGCTTCATCACCCCACCCGACTCGACCGCCGACGTCTTCGTCCACTTCGAGGCCATCACGGCAACGGGCCACACCAGCCTGCTAGCCGATCAGAGGGTGACCTTCATGACCGGACGATCCCGTTGAGGGGTCGAGGCCCCCGGCGACGGCACACCCTGCGCGCGCCCCCTTCGCCCGGAGGACTCCCCCGCCCGACCGGGGGTCAGCCGAAGGCGGCGTCGGCCGTCAGCGCGGAGTTGGCGATGGCCGCACCCACGCCGCGCACGGAGCGGCCCGCGGTCGGCCGACGGGGCGGCGGCCGACGGGGCGGGCCGGTCAGCGCTTCGAACTCCTCGGGCCGGGTGGGCTACAGGTGGGCGAAGGTGGCGATGACGGTGCCTTGGAGCTGCGTGACGCCCTGCGGGGTGACGCATCCGACGAAGCTGTCGGGCAGCAACGCGATCTGCACTTCGACCGTGTCACCGGCGAACTTGCCGGAGGTGACCGGTCCGCTGATGACGGCGACCGCGTCGCCCAACGGCCCCAGGTTGAGCGTCGAGGAGGCGGCGACGGTACTGACCTCGCCGGTGTTCCACACGACGGTGGCGGTGAAGGTGTAGGCGGCGTCGACGCAGCTGACCATCCCCTGCCCGGTCCCGCTGAAGGAGCTGATCGCGGTGATGGCGGGGTCGCTGGAGATGCAGGGCCCTGCGTTGCCCCGCAGCGAGATCGCGGTCTGCCGCTGCTCCAGGGTCGCTCCCGGGCTGAGGCCGACGGTGGCGTTGCCGGTGGGACAGGACGCGTCCACGGCGGGTGCGGCGGCGGGCTTGGCGGTGCCGGCCTGGGCGGTGCCCGGGACGGTGACGGCCGCGGCGGCCAGGGCCGCCGCGGCCAGGTACTGCGCCGGACGCCGGACGCGCGTGAGGACAGTGGTCATGCGGGTGCTCCAGATGTGTGCGAAGGAGTACGGGAAGGACTGGGCCGCAAGCACCCGTCGCGGGAATGCAGGGGCGAGGGGAAGGGGCCTACCGGCCACGCTGCGGCCTCACCCTCGGCCCCGCACTCGGTACCGGGCATCCGGCGGACCCCGGCCCGTCTGCGACCCGAACGGAGTACGCCCTGCCCGGCGGCTCTGCCGCCCCACCACCGGCGGCGCCCGACCGGCGCCACGGACGCGGATCGGCATCGACACGCCGGCTCGCTCGTCCTGGCCCGCGACGCGTGGCCGCTCCCGTTCTCCCGCGCCCGCTTCCGTTCGGGTGCGGGAACCCCGAACCTCGGCAGAATCGATGTGGGGGGCGGCCCCGGCTGCGCCCGCAGGCGCGCTCACGTGAGAGGACCATGCCATGCCCGACTTCCACCCGAAGCACGACCACCTGATCGTCAAGCCGCTCGGGGTCTCGACCCCGCAGGACCCGGAGACGTGGACGGGCGAGGTGGTGGCGGTGGGGCCCGGCCGGCAGCTGGGGAGCGGCAAGCCGCACCCGGTGGACGTCAAGGTCGGCGAGAAGATCCTCTTCAACCGGCTCTCCGGTTCGGAGATCCGGGTGGAGGGCGAGGAGTACGTCGAGCTTCCCGAGGACGAGATCCTCGCGCTCTCCGCGGAGTAACCCCGACAGCCCTGGCAGCCCCGATGGCGGCCCTCATCGTCCTGATAGTCCCGAAACCCTGAAACCCCTTGGAGATTCCCGCCATGACCGAGCAGGCACCGGCCCGGATCGGCGTCACCGGATTGGCCGTGATGGGCCGCAACCTGGCCAGGAACTTCGCCCGCCACGGCTACCGGGTGGCCGTGCACAACCGCACGCTGGCGCGGACCACGGCACTGCTGGAGGAGTTCGGGCACGAGGGCGAGTTCGTGGCCGCCGAGACCACGGAGAAGTTCGTCGCGGCCCTGGAACGCCCCCGCCTGATCGTGATCATGGTCAAGGCCGGGGCGCCGACCGACGCGGTCATCGACGAGCTGGTGCCGCTGCTCGACGAGGGCGACGTGGTGGTGGACGGCGGGAACGCGCACTTCCTCGACACCAGGAGACGGGAGGCGGCCCTGCGCGAACGCGGCCTGCACTTCGTGGGCAGCGGCATCTCCGGCGGTGAGCAGGGCGCCCTGGAGGGGCCGAGCATCATGCCCGGCGGCACCCCGGAGGCCTACCGGGTCCTGGGGCCGCTGCTGGAGGACATCGCGGCCAAGGTCGACGGCAAGCCCTGCTGCACCCACGTCGGACCGGACGGCGCCGGCCACTTCGTCAAGATGGTCCACAACGGCATCGAGTACGCCGACATGCAGCTCATCGCCGAGGCGTACGACCTGCTGCGGCACGGCGCCGGACTGCAACCCGACGCGATCGCCGAGGTCTTCCGGACCTGGAACGGCGGGCGCCTGGAGTCCTACCTGATCGAGATCACCGCCGAGATCCTCGCCCACACCGACGGGGCGACCGGGAAGCCCTTCGTCGACGTCGTGCTGGACCAGGCCGAACAGAAGGGCACCGGCCGCTGGACGGTCCAGAGCGCGCTGGAGCTCGGCGTGCCCGTGAGCGGGATCGCCGAGGCGGTCTTCGCCCGGGCACTGTCCGGCAGCGTGCCGCTCCGGCAGGCCGGACGAGGGTTGCCCGGCCCCACCGAGACCTGGCTCGACAGCGCGGCGGCGGACCGGTTCGCGGACGACGTCGAGCAGGCGCTGTACGCCTCCAAGATGGTGGCCTACGCCCAGGGCTTCAACCAGATCCAGGCCGGCAGCGCGGAGTACTCCTGGCAGATCGACCCCGGTGAGATGGCCGCGATCTGGCGCGGCGGCTGCATCATCAGGGCCCGGTTCCTGGACCGGATCAGGGCCGCGTACGAGGCCGACCGGGAGCGTCCCACCCTGCTGACCGACGCACACTTCCGGGAGGCGCTCGGCTCCGCGCAGTCGGCCTGGCGACGGGTCGTCTCGGCGGCGGTCGAACTGGGAGTACCCGCCCCCGGCTTCGCGACCGCGCTCGCCTACTACGACGGCCTGCGGGCCGGACGCCTCCCGGCCGCCCTGGTGCAGGGCCAACGGGACTTCTTCGGCGCGCACACCTACCACCGCGTCGACCGGGACGGGACCTTCCACACCCGCTGGGAGGTCGAGGGCCGCCCGGAGGAACAGCGCTGAAACGCCGACCAAGCCGTCCATCTCCTGGAAACTGCCGCCGAGTTGGCTGCCATCGCCCCGTCCCATCGCAACACGGCCCGAGCGTTCGCGGCACGAGCCGAGCTACCGATGGACAGGAAGGACCCGAAAGCCGAGCGCCTCGACCAGCTTCTCGCCACACTGTCCGCATGACCACACACCCCGAACAGCGCGTCGCCCTCGTATCAGGTGCGAACCGCGGCGTCGGCCTCGCCATCGCCGCCCGGCTCGCCGAGCACGGCATGCACGTCGTCATCGGCGTGCGCGACCGCCTCGCCGGCCGCGAGGCGGAGACCGCCCTTGCCGACAAGGGGCTCTTCGTCCACTCCCACCAGCTGGACGTCACAGACCCGGCGAGCGTCGCCCGCGCCGTCGCCGACACCGCCGCCCCGTTCGGACGCCTCGACGTCCTGGTCAACAACGCTGCCGTCGCCGTCGACCGCGGCCAAGGCGCCGCTGCTCCCGACTTCGAACGGGTCCGCGCGACCATCGACACCAACCTGCTCGGCGCCTGGCGACTCGCAGCCGCCGCCCTACCGGAGATGCGCAAGAACGGCTACGGCCGGATCGTCAACATCACCAGCCATCTCGGCTCCCGGAACAACATGGGCACCGGCAACGTCAGTTACCGCGTCTCCAAGGCCGGCCTCAACGCTCTCACCCAGATCCTCGCCGCCGAACTCGCCGACACCGGCATCCTCGTCAACGCCGCATCCCCCGGCCGTACCAACACCCGCATGGCCTACAGCGAGACCGACCGAACTCCGGAGGAGGCGGCCGACACCCCGTTCTGGCTCGCCACCCTCCCCGATGACGGCCCCACCGGCGGCCTCTTCTACGAACGTGAGCCGCTCGACTGGTGAGCAGCGCCCGGCGTGGCCGGGCGATCAGCCAGGTGGTGGTCGACTCGGCCGAACTACTGCCGGTGGGTGGCGAGTTCCGCGACGGCGTAGAGCACCGCCTGCGGGTCTCGCAGACTGTCGAGGACGAGGTCCGCGCCGGCTTCGGCGAGCTGGTCGCCGGTGGTGGTGCCGGAGGCGACGGCGATCACGGCGGCTCCGCCTTCCGCCTCGGTCCGCACATCTTCGAGCGAGTCCCCGATGAACAACGGTAGAAATAGTCAGCGCGACCCGACTGACATGTCGTCAGGAAAGTCGGCAAGAGGTCGGCATTGATCCGATTGAACCCTGCCACACCCGCCCGAAGGTGAGATTCGGCGGGCCCTCCCCGAGCTCGACAATCCCCCCGGGCCACGGGCATCGGACCGACAGCGGATCGGCCGTCGCGGCACGGCGGCCGCCAGCAGGAGAGTAACCCGTCCAACCGCACGTTTCACCAGGTCAGCGCACCCGTCCGCGCGACTTCAACGGGATCGACGGCAACTCCGGGGCGGGCAGGCGGGCGCCGTCACAGCCGTGCACTTCACCGAACCGGGAACCCTTCTCCCAGTCGCTTCGTGCCTGTACGATCTCCTCACCGGATCGGCCGATGAAGTTCCACCACACCCTGTACGCGGCCAGCAAGGCCGCCGTGGAGTCGATGGTCCTGAACCTGTCCGCCGAGCTGGGCACGCGGGGCATCACCGTCAACGCCATCGCCCCGGGCGGGACCGACACGGACATGGCCGCCGAGAGCGCGCCGCGCTACGTGCACCCCGGCCTGGCCGGCACGCAGGACCTGGCGCGGCTGCTCGGCACGCTGACCGCACTGCGGCGGCTGGCCCGGCCCGAGGAGGTGGCGGCGGGCTACGCCTTCCTCGCCTCCGACGACGCCGCCTACATGACCGGCCGCACCCTCCGACTGGACGGCGGGACGTTCTGAGCACCCCGCGCGGGCCCTGTCCAGAGAGCCGGGGCCAGCCGGCGGGCTGGCGGGCAGGCGGGCCGGCGGGAAGCTGCCGGTGGATCTGCCGCTCGGCGGCGCGACGCGGACCTAACGTTCGGTGCGGCGCCGGACGCAGCGGGGCGGGCGCCGCAGGAACCCCCCGCTGGCTCGTCAACTCCGTTGTCCCCGGAAGGACTTCAAGCCCACCTATGTCCAGACTCCGCTCCCGGGTCGCCGCCCTGGCCGCCCTCGCCACGATCGGGTTCGGCGCCCTCACCACGGGTACCGCCGACGCCGCCCAGGCCGCCGCCCCCGCCGCGGCTCCGGCCGCCGTGACCGCCGCGCCGTCCGAGCCCACCCACATCCCGATGAACAGCCTGCTGAACCGCGACCAGGCCTGGTACTCGCCGAACGGCCACATCATGCTGGCCATGCAGGGCGACGGCAACGTCGTCCTGTACCGCGACACCACCCCGATCTGGGTCGCCAAGGGGGCCATCCCCAACGGCAACGTCCTGGTCATGCAGGGCGACGGCAACCTCGTCGTGTACTCCGCCGCCAACACCCCGCTGTGGGCCAGCAACACCGGCGGCAACCCCGGCGCCGAACTGGCGGTCTACAACGAGGGCGCGATCGCCGTCCAGCTGAACGGCAAGATCCTGTGGACCAGTGCCCCGTCGACGCCGACCCTGCCCAAGTGCCCGCCGTGGGGCCCGCCCTACCCGGGCCAGGTCACCTGGCCGTGGTGCCCGACCTGGCCCTTCCCGAGCTGACCCCCACCCCGGACGGTCACGCGACCGGCCCGTGCCCCCGCCGCCCGAACGGCGGCAGCGGCGCGGGCCGGTGCCGTGACGGTCGACCGGCGTACCGGCCGGCGGCCGTCCGCGCCCACGCGTCGGGCCCGTGGATGTCCTGGAGCGCGAGCCACCGCAGCACGTGGTCGGCGACGGAGCGCCAGCCGCTGTCGACGGTCAGCGAGTACGCACGGTCGGGGAAGTGCTTGAGGTCGCTCGTCGCCGTCGAGTCGCCGTACAGCTTGTACACCGAGCGGGTGACGCTGTCGGGCACTATGCGGTCCTCCTGGCCGGAGATGAGCAGCAGGGGGCCCCGCCGCGCGTTCCCGGTGTCCACCCTCCGGCGCGGGTGAGCGGCGCCGTCCGCGCCTCCCAGGTCGGACAGCAGGTGACGCGGGGAGGGGACGGCGTAGGTCCGGAACAGGCACGAGGACTCCTCCGCCGCAACCGTGTTGGCGAAGCACTCGCGGAACTGTTCGGCGCTCAGTGACACGGCCGACGCCCGCTCCTGCGGGGAGCCGGCCGGCGAGGAGCTCGCGGCCCGCTCGGTGAGCGCCGGGGCGGCGGGGGCTCCCGCGATGGGCGCCGGAGCGATGGCGACCGCGGCCCGGCCCAGCCCGGTGCCCAGGAGGTGCTGGGCGACGAGCCCGCCGACCGAGTGGCCGATGATCACGGGCGGGGTGTCGAAGGACCGCACGATCCGCGCGTAGTGCTCCGTGAGCATGTCGAGCCCGAGGCGCCGCGGGGTCGCGGAGGGGCGGCGGGCCTCCCCGACGGTGGGAGGCTCTCCCGGCCACCCCGGGGCGACGACGTCGAAACCCCGGCTGGTGAAGCGGTCGATCCACGATTGCCAGGACAACGCGTGCAACCAGGCACCGTGGATGAGGACGACGGGGGTTCGGGTCACGGAACAGTCCCTCCACGGGGCGTCGGCGGGTACCCGGCACAGGTGTGTGCGGGAGCGGAAGGGACCAGGGTCGTCCATCGGTGCCCACGGCGGAACAGTCGAATGACTTAACATCACCGAACAATGCCCCCGGCCATGTCGCCGGCCGCGCGATGTCCTGTCGGCGCCGCTCCGCCGTGTCGGCGCTCCCTGTCCGACCGTGGGGGATGGTCGGGAATGGTACTGCACGGCCCCGGGGGAATGCCGCACACTGCCGGCACCCTCCTCCATGGAAGCTCCGGCGTGAGTACCATGCGCAACGTCATCCACTACTAGGGAGTGAACGGTTGTGACCAGCCAACCAGCCAGCACGCTCCGTACGCGGCTCGTCGATCAGGCCGCATCGGATCTGGAAGAGAACCGTCGGCGTCAGCAGGAACTGGCCGAGGAGGTCAGGATGCTGAAGCAGGAGGAAGCCCTCCTGGTCGACATCCTCCGCCTCGCCGAACGGTACGAGGGCCTGTCGGAGCCCGCGCCCTTGCCCGAGCAGGCACAGGACGAGCCCGTGCTCACCGGGGCGAAGCGACGCCGGGCGTCCGCTTCGGCCCCCGCCCGCACACCCGCGCCGCGCTCGCCGCGTTCGCCGCGTCCGGCACGGACGGGGAAGGCGGGGAAGGCGGGGAAGACGAGGAAGACGGGGACCACGGCGCGAACGGAACGGACGGAGCGAACGGAACGGACGGAACGGACGGGGAAGCCGGCACGGGCAGCCGCGGCCGGGACGTCGCGGCAACCCCTGCTCGGAGAGCTCCTGTTGTCCCTGCTCAGCGGTCACGACGAACCGCGCCTGGCGAAGGAGCTGCGGGAGGAACTGCTGGCGAAGCACCCGGACCGCGCCCCCACCCCGCAGGTCGTGCGCAACACCCTGGAGTCGCTCGTGGCCAAGGGGAACATCCAGCGCCACAAGCAGCAGCGGTCCGTGCTGTACACCCTCGCCGAGTCCGGCCGGCACGCGCTCGCGACGCGGGAGGACGCTCAACAGCCTTGACCTCACATGCCGTTGAGTACGGGAGGCCCCCGATCCCGGGCTCCTCGTTCGACGCCCAGGAACGCGTAGGTGTGTCCAACGGCCTCGCGTATGACAGTCACGTGTCTCGCCCACGCGGTCACGTGACTGTCATACGTGTGAGTGATCCGGACGGACGGCGCTCCAGCCGCGCCTCCGGGGCGGGCGCTCTCCGCCGCCCCGCCCTCATCGCGGACCGGCCGTCACCGCCCCCTCGCGCCGGAGCGGACGCTGCCCGCCCGTCGCCCGTGCCGTCTCGGACGCGGCAGGGGCATGCTCCTCCAGCCGGTTCAGGGCGTCCCTGAGGGCGACCCGCGTCGTGATGCCCAGCTTGGGGAAGATGCGGTACAGGTGGGCGCCGACGGTACGCGGGGACAGCCGCATCTGCTCGCCGATCTCCTTGTTCGTCAGGCCTCCCGCGGCCAGCCCGGCGATCCGGCGCTCCTGCCACGTCAGCGGGACCAGGGTGCGCGTCGACGCGCGGGACGAGACGCCGGCCGCCCTCAGCTCGGCCCGGGCCCGCTCGGCCCACGCGACCGCACCGAGCCGGTCGAACACGTCTGCCGCCTGGGCGAGGAACGGCCGGGCCATCGCACCGCCCTGGGCGCGTCGCACCCGGATGCCGTGCGCCAGCCGGATCCTCGCCAGCTCGAACGGGAACCGCGCCGCGGCCGGCTGGGACTCCGCGCACGCGTACGCCTCGGCGGCCTCCCGCTCGTCGGTGGCCGTCATCGCCAGGACCCCGTGGGTGATCAGGGCCAGCCGCGGGGAGAGGTCGGGAAGGCCCGCCTCCCGTGCGGCGAGCGCGTGCGCCCGGGCCTGTTCCGCGCGCCCGGTGTGCAGGGCCGCCTCGACGAGGTCGAGCAGGGTTCGCGAGGCCTGGTAGGCGTAGGGCCGGAAGGTTCCCGGGGAGGTGATGCCGATGGCGTGGAGGTACGCGGTCTCGTAGTCGCCGTCGCTGAGCGCGGCCGTCGCCCCCGCCGAGTCGGCGAGCTGGGTCAGGAACCCGATGCCGCGCGGGCGGGCCCAGGCGTCGACCACCGCCTGGAGCTGGCGCGCGGTGTCCGTCCGTCCGCGCATCGCCGCGAGCTGGGCGAGGTAGGCCTGCGTCTGGTGGGCGAACAGTTCGTGCCCGTGCTCGGCCGTCCGGCGCATCGCGCGCTGCCCGGTGCGCTCCGCGGCCTCCCACTCCCCGACCGCCATCTGGTCGAGCATGATCAGGTGCAGCATCACCATGCCGGTGGACACGGCGCCGGTCTCCAGCTCACGGGTCACGACGCGCTGGAGGTAGGGGCGCAGCGGGCTCAGGACGTCGAGGTGGTAGGCCGACACGGCCAGGCGTGCGACGTCCCAGGGCTCCTGGTCCCGCAGGTCCGTCGCCGCTCGCTCCACCGGCCGGGACCAGCCGGCGCCGTGCCGCACGACGTCGCTCCAGGTGCCGCTGTAGATGCGCGCCCGCTCGCTGACGGTGTCGCCGAGTGAGGCGAGCAGCGCGTGGGCGCGTTCCCACAGGGTGCGGTCCGCAGCGTACTGGCTGACGGCGAGCAGGAGGGCCACCAGCCGGTCGAGCACCTCACCGGACCGGTCGGTCCCGCCGTCGCGCAGCTTCTCGACCGCCGCGGCGATCTGGCGGTGTGTGGAGCGCACGTCGCCGTCGTGGTACAGCCCCTGGTATCCGGCGGCCAGGACGGAGGCCGGGGATTCGTGGGAGCCCGGCGTGGAGTCGGCCAGCACGAGCCGGCACGCGTGGCCGAGGCGGGCCGCGTGCCCGGCGACGAACGCCGCGTCGCCGAGCCGCCTGGACCGGTCGGTGTGGTGCTCGCTCAGCTCGGCGGCGCGGGTCAGCCAGGCCACCGCCGTGAGGGCGCCGCCGCGCCGGGTCGCCGACTCGGCCGCGGCCTCCAGGACGCGGGCCACCTCCTCGTCGGGATCGATGGTGGCCACCGCCAGGTGCGTGGCGCGGCGTTCGAGGTTCCCCAGGTGGATGTGCGCCAGTGCCTGGTGGGCGGCGCGCCGCTGGTTGGGCGTGGCCAGCTGCACGACGCTGGAGCGGACGAGCGGGTGCCGGAAGGCGAAGTCGCCGGTGGTCGGCTCGACCACCAGCAGGCCGCAGGCCACCGCCTCGTCGACGTCGCGCATCCGGTACCGCGCGGTCAGGGCCGCGCCGTCGCCGGGCCCGGCCGCCGCACCGTCGAGGGCGCCCTTGAGCAGCTCCGCCCGGACGGTGTCGCCCAGGTCGGCGATGCGGGCCCCGTAGACGTACTGGAGCCGCCGGGACGGCGACGCGCCGCGCGGGACGTACAGGTCGTCCGGCGTCCGCTCGCCGGCGTGGGCCGCGGCGTGGGCGGGCAGCTCCAGCAGGGCCAGCAGGTTGCCCTGGGCCTGCTCCAGCACGAGCCGGCGCAGCTGTTCGCCCAGCGCCGGGTGGTGCCGGTCCAGCAGGCGGGCGGCGTCCTCGTCCGCGAGGGCCTCGACCGGCGCCTCCGGCAGCGCGGCGGTGTCGAAGCACGAGGCGATGTCGGCGCGGATCGCCAGCAGGAACTTCACCGGGCTGCCTGCCAGTCGGCGGCCCACGAATCCGCAGACCGCCGCGCTGGAGTCGTCCAGCCACTGGCCGTCGTCGAGGACCAGGAGCAGCGGCTGCTTCGCGGCGGCCGACGACAGCAGGCCGAGCACCGCGATGCCGAGGGCCACGACCGACGGCGGCGTGCCTTGGGCCTGGCCGAACACGGCGTCGAGCATTGCGCGGGCGCCGCCGTCCGGTTCGGCCGCGTCGGGGAGCAGCGGGCAGAGGAGCTGGTGCAGCCCGGCGTAGGGCAGCTGCGACTCCGCTTCGACTCCGGTGGCCCGGACCACGAGGTGGCCCTCCCTGGACGCCAGCTCCGCCGCGTAGTCGAGCAGTGCGCTCTTGCCGACTCCGGTCTCTCCTCTGAGGACCAGGGGCTGCCCCTCCGCTGCCCGTACGAACGCGGACAGCTGTGCGCGCTCACCGTCCCGGCCGACCATCGCCATGGAGGACTCCACGACCCGCTCCTTCCCCACCGACCCACAGGTTCACGACCGTCGCAGCCCTGCGGGTCACGGGGAGCGGGACCCGGGTGACGCGCCGAAGCCGCATTCAACTACCTGGTTAGTTGATTACAACCCGTCAGTAAGGATCGTGTCAAGTAAACGGTTAGTTAGCAGTGCGCTAGGCTCGGGGAATGCAGCGCGACGCGGAAGCCACCAAGCAACGACTCATCGCGGCAGGGCGGGCCGAGTTCGCCGCCTACGGGCTGAACGGCGCCCGCGTCGACCGGATCGCCGACGCCGCGCAGTGCAACAAGGCGCAGATCTACCACTACTTCAAGAGCAAGGTGGGGCTGTTCGAGGCGGTCTGGAGCGGCGTCGTCGAGCAGATCGTCGGAAACGTGCCGCTCGACGTGGACGACCTCCCCGGGTTCGCGGCCCATCTGAGCGACGTCTACGCCGAGTACCCCGAGCTTCCCCGGCTGATCACCTGGCAGCGCCTGGAGCGCGGCGACGAACCGCCCGACGAGTTCGCGGTCGCCGAGGTCCGGAACAGGAGTGCCGCGATCGCCGACGCCCAGGCCAGGGGCACGGTGTCGGCCCGGTTCGAGGCCCGGGTCCTGTTCGCCCTGATGGTCCACCTCGCCACGCTGTGGCCGGCGAGCAACCCCGAGATTCTGGTGGTGGCGGACGTCGGCGACCGTGAGCAGCGCCGCGAGACCGTCCGCCGGGTGGTCGCCGTGCTGACGGACTGACCTGGAGGGCTCGGCTCGACCTGCCGCCCGTTGGGGAAAGGGCGCTGGTCGCCGCTCGTCCGAACACGGGAGCATGCGCGTGGCGAGGGCACGTGGACCCGGTCCCGGGCAGCCGCCCCCGCCCGACGGCGGCGGCCACCCTCGGCCCCGCGCCCCTCACCGCGACCGTGAGCGCCCATTCCTGAGCCACTCCTGAGCCCGCCCTGAGAAACCGACGCCCGGGCGGGCCCTCACGTCACCTCCGCCAGAACAGGTGGTGCGTCACTCCGCTCGGACTGGGCACCACCTCCAGGTGGAACCGGTCCAGCAGCTCGTCGGGGGACTCCCAGAGCCGTAGCCCGGGACCGAGCTCCACCGGCGACACCGCCACGTGCAGGGTGTCGACGAGGTCGGCGGCGAGGAACTGTCGGATGGTGCCGACCCCACCGCCGAGCCTGACGTCCTTGCCCGCCGCGGCCTCCCGTGCCCGGGCGAGGACCGTGGCCGGGTCGCCGTCGACGAAGTGGAACGTGGTGTCGGAGAGCGTGAACGACGGACGCTCGTGGTGGGTCATGACGAACACCGGCGTGTGGAAGGGGGGTTCGTCACCCCACCAGCCGCGCCACTCGTCGTCCTGCCAGGGCCCGCGCTGGGGCCCGAACTTGTTGCGGCCCATGATCTCGGCGCCGATGTTGCGCGCGAAGTCCCGCGTGAAGTAGTCGTCGAGACCCCGGCTCCCCCCGGGGGCCGTCCGCATGGGCCAGCTCGCCGTGGCCCCGGCCCAGGCGAACAGCTTCTCGGGGTGGTCGTACCCGAACGGCCGCTCGAAGCTCTGGTGCTCACTGGCACCGGCGCCGACGCCGTCGCTGGAGACGTTGAAGTTCATGACTCTGAGCAGTTGGTCCACGTGTTCCCTCGTCAGGTCTCGTCGTCGCGTCACCGCGCGGCAGGGCGCGGCAGGGCGCCGCACATCATGACGTCGCAGCGGACCCTGCCGAATCGACATCGGCCCGAATCTTTTTCTCGGTCTTTTTCCGGGGCCCTGCTCGTCACTCGGGGTCGGTGGGGTCGGTGGGGGCGGTGGTGACGGCGAGCGCGTTCGCTCCGACGATCACAAGAATGGCGAGCCAGGCCGCCGCGTCGAGGTGCTGGCCGAGCACGACGAGGCCGATCAGCGCGGCGAAGACCGGGTTGACGCTCATGAACACGCCGAAGAACTGCGTGGGCACCCGCCTCAGCGCCAGCAGGTCGGCCAGGAAGGGCACGGCCGAGGACAGCACGCCGGCGGCCAGCGCGCAGGCCAGGGCGGCGGCGGTCGGGGGACGGAGCCACAGCACCACGATGCCCACGGGAACGTAGAGCGCCCCCGAGAGCGCGGCGGCGGCGGCCGAGCCCTCCAGTCCGGGCAGGCGGCGGCCGACGACCCGGTTGAGCAGGATGTAGCCGGCCCAGCACACCGCCGCGAGCAGGGCCAGGGCGATGCCCGGGTAGTCGGTGGAGGGCGAGGGCCGGGCCAGGACGACCACCGCGGCCGCGGCGGCCACCGCGCACAGCGCGTCGAGGCGCCGGCGCGAGCCGGCCAGGGCCACCGCGAGCGGGCCGAGGAACTCCAGGGTGACGGCCAGCCCGAGCCCGATGCGGTCGATGGCCGTGTAGAGGGACAGGTTCATCACGGCGAACACCACCGCGAGCCCGAGGACCGGACGCCACTGCGCCGCCGTGAACGACCGCGGCCGCGGCCTGCCGACCGCCCACAGCACCCCGGCGGCCACCCACTGGCGGACGGCCACCACACCCGCGGGGCCGATCACCGGGAAGGCGAGCGCCGCCATCGAGGCTCCGGTCTGGTTGGACAGGCCGGAGCCCAGCATCAGCGCCACCCCGGCCAGGCGCCCGTCGCCCTGGGCGGTGACGCCGTCATGAGAACCCTTCAGCACCATGTCCTCCACAGTGGAGCCGGCGCAGCCATACGCAAAATGCATTCACCGGCCCATTGATACGCTGGGCGTATGGATGAGCGACGGCAAAGTCCCGCCGATCTGGAACTGAAGCAC
Source organism: Kitasatospora sp. NPDC098663 (assembly GCF_044760075.1). Taxonomy (NCBI): domain Bacteria; kingdom Bacillati; phylum Actinomycetota; class Actinomycetes; order Kitasatosporales; family Streptomycetaceae; genus Kitasatospora; species Kitasatospora sp. NPDC098663. The sequence continues at coordinate 77,036 of NZ_JBIWAP010000028.1, forward strand.
CTGCGCTGCCTGGTCGCCATCATCGACACCGGCAGCTTCACCGACGCCGGCCCCGAGCTGGGCCTCTCCCAGGCCGCCGTCTCCCGCAACCTGCACGCCCTGGAACAGTTCCTCGGGGTGCGGCTGCTGCACCGCACCAGCCGCACGATCGCACCCACGCCGGCCGGCGTACGGGTCCTCGCCCGCGCCCGCGTCCTGCTCGCCGGCGCCGACGACCTGGTCGCGGAAGCGACCGCCGGCCACGCCCGGCTCCACCTCGGCCACGCCTGGTCCGCCTTCGGCCGCCACACCACCGACTTCCAGCGCCGCTGGCACGAGCGCCACCCCGAGGTCGAGCTCCGCCTCGTCCGCCACAACTCCCCCACCGGCGGACTGGCCGAAGGCATGTGCGATCTCGCCGTCGTCCGCGCCCCGCTCGACCTGAAGCCCTGGTCACACGCCCTGATCGGCCACGAACACCGCATCGTCGCGCTCGCCTCCGACGACCCGTGGGCCCGCCGGCGCAGCATCCGCCTCGACGAGATCCCCTCCCGCACCCTCGCCATCGACCGCCGGACCGGCACCACCGCCCTGAACCTGTGGCCCGAGGACCAGCGGCCCGCCGTCATCTACACCCACGACATCGACGACTGGCTCGCCGCCATCGCCACCAGCCGCTGCATCGGTGTCACCCCCCAGGCCACCGCCGCCCAGTACCGCCGCGACGGCATCGTCTACCGCCCCCTGCGCAACGCCGCCCCCGTCCCCGTCCACCTCATCTGGCGCCGCCAGGACCCCCACCCCGCCACCCACGCCGCAGTCGCCCTCGCCATCGACCTCTACCGCGAGAAGCCCGACTCCCCGCCGCCCCCGCGGAAGTGACAGCGGCGATCCGAGCAGGGGCGCCTCGCTCTCCCGGGCACACGAGATCCGCGGCGCGGCTACGGCAGGGGGCCGAGGTCGCCCTCGATGACGGTCTCCGTGATCAGGGGGCGCTCCCAGAGGGCGAGGAGTTCGTTCGCGAGGGCCATGATCGGGCACAGGTCGTGGTCGCTCGGGGCCTCGATGGCGGCGGCCGACAGGCCGCGCGGGACGGCGCCGGCGTCGAGGAGGCAGCGCCAGTCCTCCGGGGTCAGCTCCAGGAACTCCAGTCCGGTCAGCCGGGCGACCTCCCGGGGGTCGGCGAGCGCGCCGGGGCCGGCGCGGAGGGTGCGGAGCCGGGGCAGCCCGACGAGAGGGGTCAGACTGACCGGTTCGCCGCGCCACCCTCCGAGGGTCAGTACCTCCAGGTCGGGGTGGGCCGCCGCCTCGACGCTGTCGGGGACCTCGCCGTGGAGCCTCGCCACCACCGACGTCAGGTCCCGGCCCCGGCCGGAGTACCAGGTCCGGTCCGGGTCCCGCACCAGGTCGGTGAGGGACTCGGCGAACAGGCAGGCGCCGACGCTCCGCTCGTGGTCGAGGACGATGAGCTGCCCGAGGTGGCCGCCGGGGCCGGGGGTCAGGTCGACGACCACCAGGTCCCCGCCGCCGGTGTCACCGATGACGACCCACCCGGGCGAACCGACCAGGTCCTGCACGGCGGCGTCGGGCGAGGTGACGCACGCCTCCGTCGCCGCGTGCTCCCAACGGAACGAGGAGCGCGCGCGGTCGGCGGTGACGAGCCCGTCCAGGGAGTTCAGGTCGAAGCCGAGCGCGTCGCCGACGCGCTCCGACGCCTGGAAGCGCTCCTCGACGGTGTCGTCGTGCTCCGAGTGCTCCCACCACCGCGCGGCGGTCACCCGGTAGAGCACCTTGATCTCCTCGGGCAGTGCCACACCCAGGCGGGCCTCCGCGGCGGCGATCTCCTCCTCGGTGGCGCCGGTCTCGTCGGGCGTCCGCTCGCGCAGCGTCCGCTCCAGCACCTCCAGGTCCACGGACGGGGCCGGCCTCGCCCCGGGCACCGGCTCGGGCAGGCGCCGCCACGGCTCGGGCACCGCGCCCTCGATCAGAGTGAGCGCGCCCGGGTGGGCGTTGCCGATGCCCGGGTCGACGGCCGGGCCATGGTCGAACAGGTGGAGCACCGCCTTCCCGCTCGGCGGGATCTCCGCGGCGAAGGCGACATCGCCGATCCCGGCCTCGGTGAGCGCGGCCCGGACGCGGTCGATCGCGTCGTGCGCCTCCTGGTTGTCGGACACCAGCATGGCGCGACCGGGCCCCGGGAACCGCATCCTCACCGGCACGCTCCACCCCTGCCGACCGATCAGCCCCGACACCTCGCCGCCCGGCACGGCGAGCGCCTGCGCGTGGTCCGTCCGCAGGAGCCGCAGCAGGGGCTCCCAGGTCGCGAAGTCGTGCAGCGAGGACGACGAGGACGACGACGACGAGAGCAACGAGAGCCTCCAGCAGATCCGGTGATCACGGCAGTGGCGATTATGACGCCCCCCGCCGACAGCCCACCCGGCCCGGCCGGCCCCGTCGGCGGGAACGGCCGGACCACGCCGGACGCCGAAAGCGCCTGGTCACCGCACGCAGGCCCTACCCCTGCCGCCCCAGTCCGTCGCGCAGCAGGGCGAAGGCCCGCTCGGCGGCGCGGACGGCCTCCGGGTAGTGGTCGTCGGCGGACGTGCCGTCGGCCAGGCGTTCCTGGTTCATGACCGCCAGTTTCCGCTGCACCACGATCACCTGGGTGGCGACGAGACGGGCGTCGAGCGGGTCGACGCCGGCCTCCAGCAGTGCCTCGGCCAGTTCGTCGCTGCCGCGTGCCGCGTAGCGGACGATCCGTGCCGCCAGGCTCTCGGTCTGGACGATCATGCGGAGGAAGGCCATCACCTCCGGGTCGTCGCACAGGCCGGTGTTCGGGTCGCGGCGCGCCAGGGCGTCGAGCACGGCCGCGCGCAGCGCCTCCAGCGGCGGCTGGCCGGCCGGCCGGGCGCGCACCGTCCGGGCCGCTTCGCTCTCGTGGTCGGCGAACCGCTGGAGTACGAGGTCTTCCTTCGTCGGGAAGTACGCGAAGAGGGTCCGCCGGGAGACCTCCGCCGCCTCCGCGATCTCGGTGATCGAGACCTGGTCGAAGCCCCGGTCGAGGAAGAGGCGGATCGCCGTCGCCGCGATCGTCTCCCGAGTGCGTTCCTTCTTGCGTTCCCGCAGGCCCATCTGCTGATTCATGCACTCAGTCTACCTTGTGGTAGACTGAGTGCAGATTTGCACTCAGTTTCGTCTTTCGGGAGGTCATCGTGCGAACCGAGGTCATCGTGGTGGGGGCGGGCCCGACCGGGCTGATGCTGGCCTACGAGCTGACGCTGGCCGGGGTGCCGGCCGTCGTCGTCGAGAAGCAGCGCACCCCCAACACCCAGTCCCGGGCCGGCGGGCTCCAGCCGCGCACCGCCGAAGTGCTCGACCTGCGCGGGCTGCTGGAGCCGCTGCTCGCACAGGGTCCGTCGGACAAGACCACCGGCGGGCACTTCGCCACCCTGCCGGTCGAGCTGGACTGCCGGCCCTGGCGCACCCGGTACCCCCACCCGGTCAACGTTCCGCAGGTCCGGCTGGAGGCCCACCTCGAACGGTTCCTCGGCGAGCAGGGCGTGCCCGTGCTCCGCGGCCACGAGGTGGCGGCGGTCACGCAGGACGCGGAGGGGGTCACGGTCTCGTGGCACGCGGACGGCGCCCCCGGCGACGGTGAGGTTCAGGGCCGCGACGGTGAGATCCGCGGCCGCTACCTCGTCGCGTGCGACGGCGGGCACAGCACGGTCCGCCGGCTGCTGGGCGTCCCCTTCCCCGGCCGGGAGCGCCGGATGTCCGCCGTCGCGGCCGACCTCACCCTCGCCTCCCGGTCCGAGGCGGTCCCCACCGAGCGCAAGCACTTCAGCCAGTACACCCGCGTGGGCGGCGGCTTCCACTCGATCCTGCACCCCATCGGCCCGGACCTGTACCGGATGCTGTTCGGCAAGCTCTCCGGACAGGGCCCGGACCGCGAGACGCCGGTCTCGGCCGACGAGGTCCGCGAGGCGCTGCACGCCGTGTACGGCCCCGACACCGAACTGGGCGAACTGCGCGCCGCCTCCCGGTTCGGCGACGCCGTCCGCCAGGTCGAGCGCTACCGCGAGGGCCGGGTGTTCTTCGCCGGGGACGCGGCGCACATCCACATGCCGATCGGCGGCCAAGGCGTGAACCTGGGCCTTCAGGACGCGGTCAACCTGGGCTGGAAGCTCGCCGGCACGATCCGCGGCTGGGCGCCCGAGGGTCTGCTCGACAGCTACCACGAGGAGCGGCACCCCGTCGCCGCACGCGTGCTGCGCCACACCCGGGCCCAGGCCGTGATCATGAATCCCGGCGGGGACGAGGAGCTCGGCACGGTCCGCGAGCTCGTGACCGAGCTGCTGGGCCTGCCCGACACCAACCGGTACGTCTCGGGCATGATGTCCGGCCTGGACCTCCGGTACCCCGGCGTCGGCCCCCGGCTGATCGACCTGGACCTGACCACCGAGGACGGCCCGACCCGGGCGAGCCGGCTGATGCACTCCGGCCGGGGCCTGCTGCTCACCCTCGACGGCAAGCGGCGGTCGGTCGGCGACCGGTCCGACCGGGTCGAGCACGTCATGGCGAAGACCGACGAGGACGTGGACGGCGCCGGCGCCCTCCTGGTCCGCCCCGACGGCTACCTCGCCTGGACCGACACCGACGGCACCCCGCTCGACACGGCCCTCGCCCGCTGGTTCGGCTGAGGCCCCGGCGGGTTCGTCGGTACGCCGTAGCTCACGGTGCACCGACGAACCCGCCGTTGTTCGACACCGAGGCGGCGGTGAGCCGCGCCATGGAACTGTTCTTGTTTTCCCCTGGAAGAACGTGTCCTCCCAGCCCCGGCGCGCGGCAGCGGCACGGGTGGACCGGCCTGCGGCGGGACGGTTTCAGGCGCGACGGACGCCCCCACGCCCTCCGGGATGGCCGACGGCCCGGAGTGCGGTCAGGGCATGGGGACGGCTTCCAGGCAGGGGTGGATGGTTCCGTACTCGGCCGGCGCGGCGAGGACTTCCGCGGTGGTGCCCCGGATCTGGACGCGGAACAGGCCGGTGGCGTCCTCGTAGACGGGCTCGCGCGCGGGGCCCAGTTGGTCGGTGAGGTGCACGATGACGGTATGCGCTGCGGCGTGGGCGCCGGGCGCGCCGGGCAGGGCGATGGCGTAGCGGCGGACGGGGTCCATGGTTCTCGGCTTGCGGTGGTGCGGGGTGGCCCGCGTGCGGTCAGGGAGCTGCGTTCTCGGTGTGCGGGGGGTCGGCGGGGCGTTCGGTGGCTGCTGGGCGTTCGGTGGCTGCCGGGCGTTCGGTGGCTGCGGGGCGTTCGGTGACGACGGGGGTGAAGAGGCCGGTCGTCTCGGTCATCGCGAGCAGGCGCTCGACCTGGGTGCTGGCCGCGGCGATCGCGAGGGTGCGGCCGGTGCGGTGCGCGGTGCTGCGCAGGCCCAGCAGGAGGTTGAGGCCGGAGCTGTCGCAGAAGGGGACGGCGGACAGGTCGACGTCGAGCCCGGTACCGCTGGCTCGCAGCGCGCGTTCGAGCGTCTCGTCCAGACTGCCGACGACGTCGAGGTCGATCTCGCCGCGGACCGTCACACGGACCCGGTCCCCTTCCACGGCGAGCCGGACCAGCAGGCCCTCGGCGACGTGCAGGTCCGCGGGCACGATCCCGCCGGCCGGGGGCTCCGGGGGCGACGTGGGGGGTGGAGGAGTCGGGGCGGCGGGGCGCGCCACGGGCGGCTTACCGCGCATGGTCTCTTCTCCTGCCTGTGAGCCACGGGACGACGTCTCCAGCGTCTGCCGAATCCCTTCTCACGTCAACCGATACGTGAACGGGAATTCGTCAATGGCAATGCGTGCAATCGGGTTCGGTCGTGCGGGCCATCGGCATGTCACCGGCGGCGCGGTCAGCGCAGCAGGACGGCCAGCAGTTCCGCCAGCGTCGGGCCGCTGTCGGCGGGGTGGCGCAGCTGCTTGCCGTCGATGACGCGGTAGACGTTGGAGCGCCCGACCCGGCGGTGGCTGAGGTAGCCCGCCTCTTCGAGGTCGACGATGATCCGCTGGACCGCTCGCTCGGTCAGCAGGCAGCTGGTCGCGATGTCACGCACCCTGATGCCCGGGTCCCGGGCGATCTGCACCAGGACGCGCGCGTGATTGGTCAGGAACGTCCACTGGCGCCCGATGGCCTGCTGCTCTTCCACGCCCTCAGGATAGGGCGGTCGCGTTGGCTGAGACATGAGAGGAATTCGCCTGCTCCTTCCCGCTGTTCTCCTCACTCAGAGGCTTCCCGTCCCGACCCGGGCGTGTCCCCCGATATCCCTCCGTCAAACACCGCGCGCAAACGTCGCACGCCTCTGCCCGACACCGCTGACCTCCTGCCGCGGCACCGACCGCCGCTCGCGCGCGGTTTGCCGCGCCACCCATCGGGCAGCCGCCCGGCCGACACGAGCCAGGGGCCGGCGGCCCGGCCGCCCCGCGCCGTTCCCAGGACGGAGACCGCGACATGCCCATCAACCCCGAAACCCCCCAGCCCGAGCCGCCCGCCGACCCCGGACCCGACCCCACGGACACCACCGACGCCAAGGACGCCGCACTCGACGCCTTCCGCGCCCCCGACCCGGACGGCCCGCTCACCACCGACCAGGGTGTGCGCGTCGACGACACCGACAACTCGCTCATCGTCGGCGACCGCGGCCCCACCCTGCTGGAGGACTTCCACCTCCGCGAGAAGCTCACCCACTTCGACCACGAGCGCATCCCCGAACGCGTGGTGCACGCCCGCGGCGCCGGCGCCTACGGCTTCTTCGAACCGTACGAGTCGCTCGCCGGGTTCACCTGCGCCGACTTCCTCCAGGAGGCCGGGCGCCGCACCCCGGTGTTCGTACGTTTCTCGACCGTGCAGGGCCCGCGCGGCTCCGCCGACACCGTACGGGACGTCCGCGGCTTCGCCACCAAGTTCTACACCCGGCACGGCAATTACGACCTGGTGGGCAACAACATGCCGGTGTTCTTCATCCAGGACGCCGTCAAGTTCCCGGACTTCGTCCACGCGGTGAAGCCCGAACCGCAGAACGAGATCCCCACCGGCGCCTCCGCGCACGACACCTTCTGGGACTTCTGCTCGCTCCAGCCCGAGTCCACCCACATGCTGATGTGGGTGATGTCCGACCGGGCCATCCCGCGCAGCTACCGGATGATGCAGGGCTTCGGTGTGCACACCTTCCGCCTGGTGAACCGGGACGGGCGCGGGACGTTCGTCAAGTTCCACTGGCGGCCGCGGCTCGGCGTCTGCTCCCAGGTGTGGGACGAGGCCCAGATCACCGCCGGGCGGGATCCGGACTTCCACCGCCGGGACCTGTGGGAGGCGATCGCCGCGGGGGACTTCCCCGAGTGGGAGCTCGGTGTCCAACTGGTCACGGCGAAGGACGAGTTCGCCTTCCCCTTCGACCTGCTGGACCCCACGAAACTGATCCCGGAGGAACTGGTGCCGGTGCGCCCGGTGGGGCGGATGGTCCTCGACCGCAACCCGCAGAACTTCTTCGCCGAGACCGAGCAGGTGGCCTTCCACACCGCCAACGTGGTGCCCGGGATCGACTTCACCAACGACCCGCTGCTCCAGGGCCGCAACTTCTCCTACCTGGACACCCAGCTGATCCGCCTGGGCGGCCCCAACTTCGGCCAGCTGCCCGTCAACCGCCCGCTGGCCGACGTGCGGACCAACCACCGCGACGGCTCAGGCCAGCAGGTCGTCCACTCGGGGACGAGTTACGCACCGAACTCGGTGGGCGGCGGCTGCCCGTTCACCATGGGCGGCGGCCACCTGCCGGAGGGGGTGTTCCAGCACTACCAGGAACGGGTCAACGGCAGGGCGATCCGGCGGCGCAGCCCCAGTTTCGCCGACCACTACAGCCAGGCCGCGCTGTTCTGGCGCAGCATGGCGGGCTGGGAGCAACGGCACATCACCGCCGCGTTCGCGTTCGAGCTCGGCAAGGTGGGCGACGAGGAGGTGCGGCGCCGGATGGTCGGCAACCTGGTGCGCGTGGACCCCGGCCTGGCGGCGGAGGTCGCCCGGCGCATCGGCGTGCCCGAGCCGGAGCCGACGCCCGGGGACCGGGCTGCGGCGAAGGGCGGCGAGGCGGCGGGCCCCCGGGTCTCCCCCGCGCTCAGCCTGGAGAATCTGCGCGGCAGCGGCATCCGTACCCGCAAGGTCGCCGTGCTGGCCGCGCCCGGGGTCGACGGCGGCCAGGTGCGGGCCGCGCACGAGCGGCTGGGCGCGCAGGGCGCCGTGGTGGAGACGCTGGCCGCGCACGGCGGTCACGTGGCCGCGCGTGGCGGTGACCCGCTGCCGGTGGACCGCCCGCTGCCCACCACCGCCTCGGTGCTGTACGACGCGGTGGTGGTTCCGGACGGCGTCGGGCCCGCGCTGGCCGCCGATCCGGACGCCGTCCGCTTCCTCGCCGAAGCGCTGCGCCACGGCAAGCCGGCGGCTCTGCTCGGCTCCGGCGTCGAACTGGCCCGGGCGGGCGGTCACGACGCGCCCGGGGGCCTGGCCGGCGTCGCGCTCCACGACCCGCAGGAGTCGACGGATCCGGCCCTGTGGGACGGCTTCGCCCGGCTGGTCGAGCAGCACCGCTTCCCGGAGCGCTGACACCGCGCCGACACCGCAACGGCGGCCCCGGCCCGAACGTCCGGGCCGGGGCCGCCGCCAGGGGGTGTGGTCAGGGGCGCGAACAGGTGACGAGGCTCAGCCGGGGGTGATCCGGCCTCGCCAGGCGCCCTGCTCCCGGCCCTGGTCCTCGATGAAGTCCTTGAAGCGCCGGAGGTCCCCCTTGACCCTGCGGTCGACCATGCCCAGCATGTCGCCGGTCTTCTCGGCCATCCCCTCCGGCTGGAAGTTGATGGCCAGGTTGATCCGGGTGTGCCGGTCGTCCAGTTCCTGGAAGGTGACGACGCCCTTCTGCCGCACGTCGCCGTCCGTCGTGCGCCAGGCGATCCGCTCGTCGGGCAGCTGGTCGATGATCTCGGTGTCGAACTCGCGGGTGACGCCGCCGATGCTGGTCCGCCAGTGGTTGTGGCGCTCGTCCAGCTGGGTCACCGCGTCGACGCCCTCCATGAAGCGCGGGAACTCCTCGAACTGGGTCCACTGGTTGTACGCGGCGTGCAGCGGCACGTCGACGTCGACCGTCTCCTTCACCATGCTCATCTGGGGCCTCCTCACGTGTGCGGTGGCCGAGCCCTTCCCGGCCGCCCGCGCGCCTGCCCGCTGCGCCGCGCCCTAACCCACCCGCACGCCGCGGCACCGGCCGCCCCGCCCGGCGCCGGCGCTACGACGTGCGGCGGGCCTGGACCACGGCGCGCCCGGCCAGCGCGCCGCCGTAGACGGTGTAGCCGACGCCGATCAGCCAGGACTGGACGATCAGCACCGTCCCGACCGTCCCGTAGGAGACCGCGTTGGACACCAGCAGCGGCGCGAAGACCAGCCGGGAGAAGAGCCGCAGGCCCGCCAGCGCCACCATGGTCGCGACGGCTCCGGGCAGCAGCTGCCTCGGCGGGACGCGTCCGGCCAGCAGCAGGTGCTGGAGCCACCAGAACAGCAGGAGGCCGCCGACGGTCGAGACGGCGATGCGGAAGGAGGGCTGGACGGACGAGTGGTGCCAGGGCATGCCGCTGGAGGCGGCCAGCACGATGTACCCGATCAGCCCGGCCAGGCCGAGGGTCTGGCGCCAGACGGCGTGCCAAGGGCCGCGGTCGAGTTCCCACACCCGCTCGTACACGCCCTGGACGGACGCCATCAACGAGACCCCGAAGACCGCCAGCGCGGCCAGGCCGAAGCCCGTGGTCGTGCTGAGCACCTGGCCCCGGGAGGCGAAGAGCCGGTGGACGGCGTCGGCGCCGGGCCCGCTCAGGCCGAGGCCGTCGGTGATCCACTCGGAGATCCCGCTGCCGCGCGCGGGGAAGGCCGCCGCGATGACGATCAGCAGCGGCACCAGGGTCACGAAGAAGAGCGCCGCGAAGGCCATCGAGCGCTGGAGCAGTTCGATGGTGCGGCCGTGTTCCCACACGCCGACGACGGCCGCCCGCAGGACCTGCCACCAGCTGCGGGCGATCTCCACCAGCCGGCTGTGGCGGCGCACGCCGCTCAACCCAGCACGCCGCACGGCGACGGCGGCGACGGGGACCGCCACGGCGGGGACGGCGGAGACGGCTGGGACGGGGACGGCGACGGTCGGTTCACGGCCACTGGATCCTCGCTGTGCTCGACGCCCACGGACGGACCTGCCCCGTCAGGATGCCACCGCGAGGGGCGCGTCCGGCGCTCCGGCGGCGCGACCGGCGCCCGGTGCCGCCGGCTGGTCGCGCGCGAACACCACTCCTCCCGGACGCGGAACACCCGCCCGCCAGGTGCCGGACAGGCCGTCAGCCCACGGGCAGCCGCAGGTCACACCACACCGTCTTGCCCGGCCCCGACGGGTGCCAGCCCCAGCGCAGGGTGAGCCGGCTCAGCAGGAACAGGCCGAGGCCTCCCGGCTCGTCCGGGGGGTGCGGGGCCCGGGGCAGCGGCGGGCGCGGGCTGGAGTCGCTGACCTCGATCCGCAGCCGGCCGGTGGCGCGGATCAGGAGCAGCGTCCCGGGCTCGCCGGCGTGGCGCAGGGCGTTGCCGACGAGTTCGGAGACCAGCAGGACGGCGTCGGCGACCAGCAGCGGGTCACCGACGTCGGCCAGGAACTCGGCGGTGAAGGCCCGGGCGTCGGCGGCCGCTCCGGGGTGGGCCCGGAGCGGCAGCCGCTGCGCCCACGGCCTCGTGGGGAACGGGCGTCCGAGGGAAGGCCGTGGTCCGGTCATGCGGTCGCGTCCTTTCCCCGGCCCGGTGGGGGCCCGTGGTCGTCGTGGGATCGGCTGCGGGGGCGTCGCGGCGCCTCCGGCGCCTCAGTGGCCGAACAGCCTCAGTGGCCGAACAGCTCAGTGGCCGAACAGGTGGCGGCGCCGGCCGCCGCGCGGGGGCTCGACCGGCAGGCCGACGTCCCGGCCGTCCTGCTGGGCGGCGCGTTCCTCCGGCGGCGCGGGCTGCTCGCCCTCGTCGGGCCGGAGGGACCGCTCGGGCGGGTCCGGCCGCACCACCGGTTGGGACCGCTGGTGGACCGCCCGGTGCGCGCCCGGCCGGACGTGCCGTCGGGACCGCCGGGCCGTCATCACCATCAGGGCCAGGCCCAGGCAGAAGAGCAGGGCGAGGGCCAGCCCGGCGAGGAAGATGCCCAGGCTGTCGAGCGCCGGCAGGTGGATGCCCAGCACCGTCGCCTGGTAGTCGGGCCCGCCGGAGAGGTTGTCCGCGATCAGCAGTCCGGCGAACGCACCGGCCGCCGCCATCAGCACGAGTCCTAGCAGCAACATGGGGAGTCCTCTCCGTCGTTCGGTTCCGGTCGCCCCCGCAGGGCCGCGCCTACCCGGGCGGGCCCGCGCCTAACGCCGCGCTTCGCAGGCCCGCTCCCGCTCGGGGCGAGGTGACTGTGAGGGCGTTACCGGGGAGGGGGCTACCGGCTCTGGACGGCGATCAGGCAGGTGTCGTCGTCGGTGTCGGCGGGGCTGAGGTCCAGCAGGCGATCGAGGTAGCGCTCCAGGTCTGGGCCGGGGGCTCCGGCGTCGCGGATCAGCTGGTCGACGGACTCCTCGACCGGGCGGTCCCGGCGTTCGACCAGGCCGTCGGTGTAGAGGACCAGGACGTCGCCCGGCGGCAGGTGGGCGGTGTGCTCCTCGTACCGGGCGTCGTCCAGGGCGCCGAGGAGCACTCCGTGCGGCAGCGGCAGCACCTGGGCACCGTCCGCTCCGACCAGGATCGGGGGCAGATGCCCGGCCCGCGCCCAGCGCAGTTCGCCGCCGGCCGGGTCGACGAGCACGCAGACGGCCGTCGCGGTGATCTGGCCGGGTTCGCGCAGGGCGACGGTGTTGGCCCACTCCAGCATCCGGGCCGGGCCGGCGCCGGTGACGGCGAGGCCGCGCAGCGCGTGCCGCAGGGCGACCATGCCGGTGGCCGCGCCGACGCCGTGCCCGGCGACGTCCCCGACGGTGAGCAGCACCCGCTTGTCGGGCAGCAGCAGCACGTCGTACCAGTCGCCGCCGACCCGGTCGTGCTGGGCGGCGGGGCGGTAGCGGACGGCGGCGCGCAGGCCGGCCGGGCCGAGCGGGGGCGGAGCGGCGGGCAGGATGGCCTGCTGGAGCCGCAGCGCCAGTCGCTCGCGGTCAGCGGTCTCCTGCTCGCTGTCGGCCAGGCGTGCCCGGGTGGCGCCGAGGGCGACCTCCGTACGGTGCTGGGCGGACACGTCGTGGAGGGCGCCGCGCACACCGGTGAGCCGGCCGTCGTCGTCGAGGACGGGTTCGGCGATCACCCGGGTGTACCGGTGGGTGCCGTCCCGGTGGACCAGGCGGACGACGGCGGAGGCGGTCCGGTGCCGGCGCCGGACGGTGTCCAGCAGGCGCCGGATCGCGGGCTCGTCGTCGGGGTGGGCGTGCCGGGCGAGTTGGGCCAGCGGTACCGGGTCGGTGTCGGGCGCCAGCCCGTAGATCTCGTGCAGGCCGTCGCTCCAGCGGATCCGGCCGTCGGCCGGGCACTCCTCGAACCCGGCCACCCGGGCCAGCCGCTGGGCCTGGCGCACCAGGGCGGTCTGCTCGGTCTCACCGGCCCGCGCGGTCTCCGTCTGCCAGCCGACCAGCACGCGGCCGCCGACGGGGGCCGCCGCGAGCAGGACGGTGGCGGGAAGCGCGAGTCCGCCCTGCTGGAAGACCAGCCGGATCCGCTCGCCGGCCAGCGGGGCCCCGGTCTCGTGCACCCGGAGCAGCCGTTCGAAGAGGCCGCCGGCGCACGCGGCCGGGTAGACCTCCAGGAGCGAGGCACCCTCCAGCGTGTCGCGGGGGCGGCCCAGCGGGTCGCGGAAGTGCGTGTTGGTGCGCAGGAGCGTGAAGTCGGCGATCTCTCCTCGGCGGACGACCGGCTCCAGCAGCAGGGCGGGGGTGGGCAGGCCCTCCAGGAGCGCGGTGTCGTCGGCGGGCGGGACGGGGGCGGGAGCAGGGACGGGAGCGGGGACGGAAGCACCGGTGTCGGCGTCGGCCAGGAGGGTCGCGCAGAGGTCGGCGAGGGCGTGGAGCCGGCGGCGCTGGGGCCCGCCGAGCACGGGTACGGGGGCGGGTTCGGGGCCGGGTGCGGGCCACAGGACCTCCAGCGCGCCCCGGCGGCGGCCTGCGTCGATCAGCGGGAGGACGGCCCGGGCCGAGCCGGCTCCCACCGACGGGCCTGCGGCCTCCGGGTCACCGGGCCACAGCTCCGCGCCGCCGACCACCACGCGCTGGGCCGGGGTGGGGACGCCGGGTGGCACCCGGCTCCAGGCGTCGGCCTCGGCGGCGGGCAGCCCGGCGTGCGCGGCGAGGGCGAGCGCGCCGCCCGGCAGCCGCAGCCACAGCACGACGGCGTGCGCGCCGAGCGCGTCCGCCGTCTGCTCCAGGACGGCTTCGGCGACGCCCTGCAGATCGGAGACGGCGGCCAGCGCGGGCGTCACGTGGTCGGGCGGCGCGTGGTCGGGCGGCGCGTGGTCGGGCGGCGCAGAATCGGCCGCCCCGGGTGCCTGGCCGGAGACCCCGGCGATGTCGGCGGCCAGGGCCGCCACGGGCACGGCGGCCTCCCGGGCCAGCCGGGCGAGGCGGGCGGCGGCTTCGGCGGGCAGCAGGCCGAGGCGCTCGGCCAGGATCCCGGTGGCCAGGTCGACGACGGCGCGGGCGCGGGCGTCGGCCCGCACCCGGGCGGCGGCGCTCTGGAGCCGGCGCACGGTCTCGGCGAGGGCCCGGGCCGTGGTGTCCGGGGGCTCCTGCCCGGTGGTCATGGCGCGTCCAGCCAGTGCTGCATCCGGCCGAGCAGGTGTCGGGTGTCGACGGGTTTGGTGACGTGGTCGTCGGCGCCGGCGGCGAGGCTCTTGTCGTGGTCCCCCGGCATGGCCTTGGCGGTGACGGCGATGACCGGCAGGCGGGCGAAGCGCTCGTCGGCGCGGATGGCGGCGATCGCGGCGTAGCCGTCGAGGCCGGGCATCATCACGTCCATCAGCACGAGGTCGGTCTCGGGGTGGGTGCGCAGCAGGTCGAGCCCGGCGCGGCCGTCGGGGGCGTGCAGCACGGTCAGGCCCTGCTGTTCGAGGGCGGCGGCCAGGGCGAAGACGTTGCGCAGGTCGTCGTCGACGATCAGGACGGTGCGCCCGGCGAGGGTGTCGTCGGGGGGCGGGTCCGGGTCGGCGGCGGGCGCGGCCGGATGCGGTCCGCCGAGCAGGTGGATCACGCGTTCCCGCAGGTCGTCCAGGCCGTGGATGAGGTCGACCCGGCCGATGGCGGGGTCGGAGCGGCCGCTCGGGCCGTCGCCCTGGTAGCCGAGGACGGGGGTGTCGTCGGCCAGGACGTCGAGCAGGGTGGGCGCCAGTTCGCCGGAGTGGGCGAGGTCGAGGACGACGCAGCGGTAGCGCCCGGCGCCGAGGGCGGCCCGCAGTTCGGCCTCGTCCCCGACGCTGTGGAGCCGGACCGGCTGCTCCGGTGTGCCCGGCGCGTCCGTGGCGTCGCGGGTGACCAGGGTGAGCAGGCCCGGCGGGTCGGGTTCGACGACGAGGACGTGCGGGCGGTCGGCCGGCGGCAGCGGTACGTGCCCCAGTGGCAGGTGGAGGGTGAAGCGGCTGCCCAGGCCGGCGGAGGAGCGGACGGTGAGGGTGCCACCGAGGAGCCGGGCGAGTTCGCGGCTGATCGACAGCCCGAGGCCGGTGCCGCCGTAGCGCCGGCTGGTGGTGCCGTCGGCCTGTTGGAAGGCGCCGAAGATGCTGTCCAGGTGGGCGGGGTCGATGCCGATGCCGGTGTCCTCGACGTGGAACGCCACCGCTGCGGCCGCGCGGCCGAGCTCGGGCGGCAGGTCGGGGCGTTCGGCGTGCTCGATCCGCAGCCCGACCCGGCCGACGTCGGTGAACTTGACGGCGTTGGAGAGGAGGTTGCGCAGGACCTGGCGCAGTCGGGCCTGGTCGGTGACGAGTTCCTGCGGCACCGCGTGGTCGACCTCGACCTCGAAGGCGAGGCCCTTCTGGTCGGCGAGCGGTTTGAAGGTCGACTCGACGTACTCCAGCAGCTCGCGGACGGCGAAGGGCGCGGGGGCCAGCTCCATCTTCCCGGCCTCGACCTTGGAGAGGTCGAGGATGTCGTTGATGAGCTGGAGCAGGTCGGTGCCGGCGGAGTGGATGACGCCCGCGTACTCGACCTGTTTGGGGGTCAGATTGCCGGTGGAGTTCTGGGCGAGCAGTTGGGCCAGGATGAGCAGGCTGTTGAGCGGGGTGCGCAGTTCGTGGCTCATGTTGGCCAGGAACTCCGACTTGTACATCGAGCTGAGGCTCAACTGCCGGGCGCGCTCCTCCAGTTCCTGGCGGGCCTGTTCGATCTCCAGGTTCTTGGCCTCGATGTCGCGGTTGCGCTGGACGAGCAGGGCGGCCTTCTCCGCGAGTTCCGCGTTGGAGTGCCGTAGTTCCTCCTGCCCTTCCTGGAGCTCTTCGGAGCGGGCCCGGAGTTCGGCGGTGAGGTGCTGGGACTCGGCGAGCAGTTCGTCGGTGCGGGCGTTGGCGAGCAGCGTGCCGATGTTGACGCCGCAGGACTCGGCGAACCGCGTCAGGAAGTCGCGGTGGACCGGGGTGAACGGGTGGACGGAGGCGAACTCCAGGACGCCGAGCAGCCACTCCTCCAGGGCGATCGGCAGGATCACGAGCGAGCGGGCGTCGGCGGCACCGGAGCCGGAGGAGATGACGGCGTAGCCGGGTGGCAGGTCGTCCACGGCGATGGTGCGCCGGGTGCGGGCGGCCTGGCCGAGCAGGGATTCGCCCGGGCGCAGCCGCTGCGGCGGCGTGTCCCCGACCGGGCGGCCGTAGGCGCTGATCAGGGCGAGTGCGGGGCCGTCGGCGGTCTCCTCGGCGAGGTAGAAGGCGCCGTACTGGGCGCCGACCAGGGGTGTCAGTTCGTCGGTGATCATCTCGGCGACGGCCCGGATGCCCCGCCTGCCCTGGATGGCGGCGGAGAAGTGGGCGAGGTTGGTCTTGAGCCAGTCCTGCTCCTGGTTGGCGCGGGTGGTCTCGCGCAGGGAGCCGACCATGGCGTTGATGTTGTCCTTGAGGTCGGCGACCTCGCCGGAGGCGTCCACGCTGATCGAGCGGGTGAGGTCGCCGGCGGCGACGGCGCTGGTGACCTCGGCGATCGCGCGGACCTGCCGGGTGAGGTTGCCGGCCAGCTCGTTGACGTTCTCGGTGAGGCGCTTCCAGGTGCCGGAGACGCCCTCCACCCGGGCCTGGCCGCCGAGCCGGCCTTCGCTGCCGACCTCCCGGGCGACCCTGGTCACCTCGGCAGCGAAGGAGGACAGCTGGTCGACCATCGTGTTGACGGTCGTCTTCAGCTCCAGGATCTCCCCGCGCGCGTCCACGTCGATCTTGCGGGTGAGGTCGCCCCCGGCGACGGCCGTGGTGACCTGGGCGATGTTGCGCACCTGGCTGGTGAGGTTGTGCGCCATGAAGTTGACGCTGTCGGTGAGGTCCTTCCACGTCCCGGCGACGTTGGGGACGCGGGCCTGGCCGCCGAGGATGCCCTCGGTGCCGACCTCCCGGGCGACCCTGGTCACCTCTTCGGCGAAGACGCACAGGGTGTCCACCATGGTGTTGATCGCGTCGGCGAGGGCCGCGACCTCGCCCTTCGCCTCCACGGTGATCTTCCGGGACAGGTCTCCACGCGCGACGGCCGTCGCCACCTCGGACATCGAGCGGACCTGGCCGGTCAGGTTGGAGGTCATCACGTTGACGTTGTCGGAGAGGTCCTTCCACGCTCCGCTGACGCCCTTGACGGTGGTCTGGCCGCCCAGGTTGCCGGCGGTGCCGACCTCACGGGCGACCCTGGTCACCTCGCCGGCGAACGCGGACAGCTGGTCGACCATGGTGTTGAAGACCATCGCGATCTCCCCGAGCACGCCGGGCTGCTCGGGCGCGAGCCGGGTGGCGAAGTCCCCGTCGCGTACGGCGGTCAGCCCGGCGAGCAGGTGCCGCAGGGCCTGCTCGGCCGGGTCGGCGCCGGGTACCGGCCGCTCGTCCATCCGTCCCACCGCCCGGGTCCGCCGCACGGGCGGGATGCCCGACCGGGCTCCCCGACCCCGGGGCGGCGGGCCGCCGCCCTGCTCCCACTGTGCCACCGGACGGCGAAGGGCGACAGGCAGGACAGGTGTCGCTCCGGCGGGCCGGGGGGCCAGGGGGCCGGGGGGCCGTCCACGACCGCCGTCCGCGCGTTCACTCCGGTGGCGCCTCCCGCAGCACGAAGACCTCGACGGCCCCGGTCAGTTCGAGCATCCGCAGGACCAGCGGACGGGGGCGGGCCAGTTCGATCCGGCTGCCCTCGGCGGCCGCGCGGGCGTGGGCCCGGAACATCGCGTTGAGCCCCGTGGAGTCGCAGAACTCCAGGCCCGCGCAGTCGAGCACGATGACGGTCAGCGGCGCGGCCAGGGCCGCGTCGAGGGCCGTGTGCAGGGCGCCGACCGAGTCGAGGTCGAGTTCGCCGTCCAGCGCGAGGACGGTGCCGCCGGCCCACGGCCGGGCCCGTGCCGTGAATCCGCCTGTCTGCGGGACACGGCCGGTCGGTGGTCGGCGGGTCATGGTGTCGGCTCCTTCCGTTGGCGGCCGGTCGGGCGGTTCACGCCGTGCGGTACGCGTCCGCCCTCGCGGGTGCGAGGCGCAGGCCCGTGGCCGGGGGCGCCGTCCGCGCCGGAGGTGACGGTGCCACCCGCCGGGTCGAGGGTGCCGTCGAGCACGGTGCTCCTCCTTCATCGCGCTTCATCGCGCTTCATCGCGCTTCATCGCGCTTCGCCCACGACGGCCCCCCGCAGCGCGGCTATCCGCTGCGGGGGGCCGGAAACGCCCGGGAGGGAGGTGAATCAGCGCGGCGCCTCGGGTGCGGCGGCTTCCTCGTCGTTCACTGCGCCGTCGTTCACTGCGCCGTCGTTCACTGCGCCGTCGTTCACCGCGCCGTCGTTCACCGCGCCGTCGTCCGCTCCCCCGCCTTCGGCCGGACCGGCGGGTTCGTCCGCCCAGCCGGGGGCGTCGCGGTCCTCCAACTGCTCGCGCAGGCTGGTGAGGGTGGCGGTGAGCAGGCGGGAGACGTGCATCTGGGAGACGCCGATGCGCTCGGCGATCTGGGACTGGGTCCAGCCGTCCCAGAAGCGCAGCTTGAGCACCGTCTGATCGCGGCACGACAACCGGGCCAGCAGGGGGCGCACGGCGGTGCGGAAGTCCGCGAGTTCGATGCCGGGGTCGCAGGCCCCCATGCGGTCGAGCATGGCGCTGCCGCTCTCGTCGAGGTCCTGCTCGCGCGCCGCGTCCAGCGAGTCGGGCCGGTAGACGCGGCCGGCGACCAGGCCCTCGGTGGCCTCCTCGACGGTGATGTGGAGGTCCTCGGCGATCTCGTCGGGGTGCGGGAGGCGGCCGAGTTCCTGCTCCAGCCGGTCGGATCCGCGGGCGACGGTCAGGTACAGCTCCTGCATGCCGCGCGGGACCCGGACCGGCCAGGAGGTGTCGCGGAAGAAGCGCTTGATCTCACCGGCGATGGTGGGGATGGCGTAGGTGACGAACTCGACGCCGCGATGCGGATCGTAGCCGTCGACGGCCTTGATCAGGCCGATCGTGCCGACCTGGAGGATGTCGTCCATGTCCTCGGCGCGATGCCGGAAGCGGGCGGCGATGAAGCGCACCAGCGGCATGTTGAGTTCGATGATCGTGCCGCGCACGTAGCTGTACGCGTGTGTTTCGCGGGCGAGTGCGGCCAGGCGCTCGAACAGCGCGTCGCTGAGTTCGCGTGCCTCGTACTTGCCCATCGCGCGCAGTTGCGCGTCCGTCGGGCGCAGTGGCACGTCGGGCGGCAGGCCGGACGGCGGGGCGGCCGTACGGTCGGTGGGGCGACCGGTTTCCAGCGTGGTGGACACGGTGGCTCTCTCTCCTGGGGCATCGGGGCGAACGCCCGGCGCCGCGAGCGGCTCGCGCCGAACGCGACGGGGCTGCTTTCCGGAGGACTTTCCGGAGGACCTGAGCCCGGCTTGGTCGGGCGACGGTCCCGGTGGCACCCGGCGGGGGTGCGGACGCGACTGGCTGCGATCCACGGCCGCGTCATGCGTTCTCTACCCGACACACGACTTCCGATTCATGTTTTGGGTGGTTTATTACCTTGTCCACGGGTACACGCGCTCGGGCAACGCCCTCCCACCGCGAAAAGGAGCGCCGCCATGCCCCGAGGATCCAGCCCCAAACGGGAGCGCCAGTACGAGCACATCAAGGAGAGCGCGCTCGACCGGGGCGAGAGCGAGAAGCGGGCCGAGGAGATCGCCGCCCGCACGGTGAACAAGGAACGCGCCCGGCACGGCGAGTCGAAGACCGCGAGCCGCAGCTCGATCCACGACATCTCCTCCGGCCGCCGCGGCGGGCAGCGCTCGCACACGGGGGCCCAGGGCCCGACCTACGGCCAGCTCTACAACGAGGCCAGGCAGCGCGGCGTCAAGGGCCGTTCGAAGATGAACAAGAGCGAGCTGTCACATGCGCTGGGCCGTTGAGGAGGGTGTCATGAGGACGACGCCGGTGCGGACGACCACACCTCTGATGACGACCACGCCGGTGATGATGACCGTCCCGGCTCCCCCGGGCCCGGACACCGAACCGGTCCCCCACCCGAACCCCGCCCCGAAGCCGGGTGAGGACCCCGACCCGGCACCGCCGCCGATCCCGCCCTTCCCCGATCCCGACCCGTTCCCGGGCCCCGATCCCGACCCGTTCCCGGGCCCCGGTTCCGACCCCGACCCGGCACCGCCGCCGGTCCCGCACCCCGGTCAGGCCTGAGACCCCGCTATGCCCTGAGACACCGCTCGGCCCTGGGACCCCGCTCAGCCCTGGCGTGCGCCGGGGTCCACCGGGGCCGCGACCTCCAGCCAGACCAGCTTCCCCTCGCCCTCGGGCAGGCAGCCCCAACCGCGCGCCAGCCGGTCCACCACCCGCAGGCCGTGGCCGCCGGGACGGCCCGGATCCGCGAACGGGCGCAGCTGCGGCGCGGCCGGGCTGGCGTCCGAGACCTCCACCCGCAGCCGCTCGCCGTCCCAGCCCAGCCGCAGTTCCCGGGGACCGCCGGGCGCGTGCAGGCACGCGTTGGTGACCAGCTCCGACACCATCAGCAGGACGTCCTCCGCCGCCGCCAGCCGCCTGACATCCGGCGCGGGCAGCCAGTGCCAGGCGAGCAGCGCCGCACGGCTGAAGTCCCGGGACCGCTGGACCGCGCCCTCACTGCCGGCCAGCACGAGCCGCCTGGTCCGGTCGGAGCCGCTCCGCCCCGGGCCGGAAGCCGTGTTCCTCCGACCGAAGTCCTTCGGCAACGCTCCTTCCCCGGGGCTCTTCATGCCGGGTTCTCCTCACTCCACGTCGTCGCGGCCGCGCTGCGGCGGGTCCGCGGTCCTCAGAGCGGCGTCGAGGTCGGGGTGGATGCGCAGCACCGTGTCGGCCTCCGTGATCGCGAACAGCCTCGCCACCACGGGCCTCGGACCTGCGAGTTCCAGCCGCAGACCGGCCGCCTCGACGTCCAGGCGTGCGCGCAGCAGCAGGTTCAGCCCCGTGGAGTCGCAGAACCGCAGGCCGGTGAGATCGACGACGATCCGTTCCTCGCCCCCGGCCACCGGCCGGGAGAGCGCCGTCCACAGACCGTTCGCGCTGCCGTGGTCCAGCTCACCTTCGACGGAGACCACCCGCGCGCGGCCCTCCCGGCGCACCGCGACGCGCAGGCCGCCGGATCGCTGCTCCCCCTCGCCCCCGCTGGGCTGCTCGGCTGGCCGTGGCA
Source organism: Kitasatospora sp. NPDC098663 (assembly GCF_044760075.1). Classification (NCBI taxonomy): domain Bacteria; kingdom Bacillati; phylum Actinomycetota; class Actinomycetes; order Kitasatosporales; family Streptomycetaceae; genus Kitasatospora; species Kitasatospora sp. NPDC098663. The sequence goes on from NZ_JBIWAP010000028.1 coordinate 97,894, forward strand.
CGGCGGGCTCCCGGTCCGGTCGCGGCGGCGTCATGTGGTTGCGACCACCATCCCGTGCGGCAGGTCGGGTCGCACGGACGGCCCGGGCCGGACGGACCGCCACCCCGGGCAGAGCTACCGCCCCGGGCAGGACCGCCGCCCCGGGCAGACCCGGGCTCACCGCCCGCTCCTCGTCCATGCCCCGCGTGTGCCCACAGCCGCGGCGGCTACACGTGTGAGGGAGCAGGAGGCGATCACCATGCCCGCGCCGCAGGGCCTCGCGGCGCTGCGGGTCGCGCTCGCGGCGCGGCTGTGAACGCGAGCGCTCGCGGCCCGCCGCCCGTTTCCTCACCCTCACCGTTTTCGTGCCCTCGCCCGTTTCCGGCCCGTCGGCCCGGGTAGCCGCGCGACGCCGGACGAAGCCCGGCAGACGCCAGGGAGGCCGCCCGTGCGAGTGAACGGCGCGAGACCGGCCCGGCGGCGCCACCCGACGACCCGGGTGGTCCTGCCCCGGGCGCGCCCCGTCGTGTCCGACGGGTCCGAGGGCCGCGTGCCGGCCGGGCTGCGGACCGCCGCCGGGTACACCTGGCGGCTGCTCCTGCTCGGCGTGGCCGCCTACCTGGCCGTCTCCGTCCTCGGCCGACTCCAGTTGCCCGTCATCGCCGTGTTCCTGGCGCTGGTCATCACCTCGGTCCTGCGGCCGCTCGTCGACCTGCTGGCACGGGCACTGCCCCGCTCGATCGCCGTCCTGCTGGCCCTCGTGTGCGCCATCGTGGTCGTGGGCGGCGTTCTGGCCCTGGTGGGGACGACCGTCGCCGGCGAGTGGGGCCGGCTGGGCACCGAACTGCACGGCGGCCTCGGACGGATCGACCACCTGCTCACCGGCGCCCCCTTCCACCTGCGCGCCGGCACCATCACCGACCTGCGGGCGAAGCTCAGCGAGTTCATCACCGCCCACCGCTCGGCGCTGCTCAGCACCGCGCTCAGCGGGGCGAGCCGGGTCGTCGAAATGCTCACCGGCCTGGCACTCGCGGTGTTCTGCTCGGTGTTCTTCCTCCACTCCGGCGACCGGATGTGGTGCTGGGCGCAGCACCAGCTCCCGGCTCGGTCACGACCCGCCTGGAACCGTGCGGGGCACGCCGCGTGGCGCACCTTCGCCGGCTACACCCGGGGTGTGCTGATCGTGGCGGCGACCAACGCGGTGCTGGTCGGCGTCGCACTGGCCGTCCTGCGGGTGCCGCTCGTACTGCCGCTGATCGTGCTGGAGTTCGTCGCGGCGCTCGTCCCGCTGATCGGCTCCCCCATCGCGCTGGCCGTCGCCGCGCTGGTCGCCCTGGCGGCCCGCGGCCCGCTGGTCGCGCTGCTGGTGCTCGGGCTGATCGTGGTCATCGGCCAGATCGAGGGCCACCTGCTGCACCCGCTGGTCATGGGCTGGTCCGTCCGGATCCACCCGGTGGCGATCGCGCTGTCGGTGATCGGCGGCGCCGTACTGGCCGGTGTCCTCGGCGCGGTGGTGGCCGTGCCGGTGGTGTCGGTCGCCTGGGCGGTGATCTGCGAACTCCGCGACCACGGCCCGCCACCCCGCCGCCCGGGCCCACGAACCAACCCTCCAACGGCACCCCACGGTCAACCGCCCCACCACCCCGCCGAACACCGACACCCGCACCGCCCCACCCCCGGCCGCGACACCCGGTGACCGGCCGGACCGCACCACACCGCCGCCACCTCGGCACCCCGTGCACCTACGGGGTCGCCGCCGGCACATCGGAATGAGCAGGGAACGCGTCCGTCCGACCGCGTCGTTGGTCCACCCGGAGAGGAGCGCTCATGAAGACGCGCCAGAGGGACCGCGACACCCCCGAACCGCAGGCGCCGTGGAACGAGGTCAGGCCGCGGCTGTGGTTGGGCGGACACTACTGGGCCGGCCCTGAAGGCGAGGCGCAGACCGCCGTCGTCGGTAGCGAATTCGACCTGGTCATCAGCCTGTTCACCCGAGCAGGCCACGGGCCGAGCCCCGGAGTGGACCATCTGATCAGTGAGATCCCCGACCGCCCACTGACGGCCGAGCAGCTCCACTCGGTCCGGCAGCTGGCCGTCACTGCCGCTGCGGCTGTACGGAACGACCGAACCGTTCTCGTGCGTTGCCACTCCGGCTACAACCGCTCAGGCCTCGTCGTCGCTCAGACCCTGATCGAGCTGGGCCACGACGCCGTCACCGCCGTCGCCCTCATCCGGCAGAGGCGATCGCCCTGGGCCCTGAACAACCGGACCTTCGAGCAGTACCTCAACACGGGATTGGACGTCGCCTACCTCCTGGCCGGACTCGAAACCCACACCTGACCGGCGCCGAACGGTCGGATTCGCGCCAGAGTTGCACGCGACCCGTTCCCTTCCTGCCCGGGCGTCGTTGAGCAGGTGATCGATGCGACCCGGCCCGGACGGTCCGCGTATTGCCAGGTGACCCGCCCAGGGCTCGACCAATCGGCATGACGAGGGAGACTGACGATGAAGCTGAGTGTTCGACGCGGACTGCTGGCAGCGACCGCCACGGTCGGCCTGATCCTGGCGGCGGCCGCGCCGCAGGCCACGGCCGCCGGCCCGCAGCACCCCACCTCCACCACCAGTACCGAGCAGGCGGGCGGGCAGCGGGTGGCGCCGGGGGACCCGGTCCGCGACGGGAGCCCGGACTCCGCGGTCGACCGGGTCGCCGACTTCTACGGCGCCTACATCGACGCCGTCTCCGACGGCACCGACAACCTGTCGGACGGCCTGCGCGCCCACTACCTCACGGCGGACCTCCAGCAGCGACTGGCCGCCTGGGAGCAGGCCAACCACGCCGACGGCGTCCTCCGCGCCCAGGACGTGCCCACCCACTGGGAGGTGCGGTACCACGACTCCGGAGCCGGCCACCTCTTCACCACCGTCACGCTCACCTGGGGCACCGGCCCCAACGCCACGCACACCAGGCTGGCCGTGCAGAGCGACCTGAGCACCAAGCTCATCTCGGACATCGAGGACGCCCCGGCCGGATACTGACCCGGCTCCCGGCGACTGCCGTCCGTGGTGGGACCGGCTCCCGAGCCGGTCCCACCACTGCCGTCGCCGCATCGTCCGATGCGCACTCGCGCCGTTCTGCCACCGGCGAAAAACCGGCCCGGCCGGGCTCGACGCTCACTACAGTCCGGTCCCATGACGACGGTTACCACGCGCACGGTCGAGTACCCGGCCGACGGCCTCACGATGATCGGGCACCTCGCGCTCCCGGCCGGTACCGGCCGCCGACCCGCGGTCCTGGTCGGGCCCGAGGGGCCGGGGCTGAACGACTTCCAGCGCCGCCGGGCCGACGCCCTCGCCGAACTCGGCTACGTGGCAATGGCCTTCGACATCAACGGCGGGCGCTGGTTCACCGACCCGCAGGAGATGCTGGCGCGCATCACTCCCCTACTCGCCGACCCCGACCGGATGCGGGGCATCGGCCACGCGGCGCTCGACGTGCTGCTCGCCGAACCGCGGACCGACCCCGACCGGATCGCCGCCATCGGCTACGGCACCGGCGGCGCGATCGCACTGGAACTCGGGCGCGACGGCGTCGACCTGCGCGCGATCGGGACGGTCAACGCCCTGACCACGGGCCGGCCGGGCGAGGCCGCGCGCATCCGCTGCCCGGTGTGGGCCGGGGTCGGATCGGAGGACCCGATCATGCCGCCCGCGCAACGGGACGCGTTCGCCGCCGAGATGCAGGCCGCAGGCGTCGACTGGCGCCTCATGGTCTACGGCGGCGCCCTGCACGCCTTCCACCACCCGACGGTCGGCCACGCCGTGCTCCCCGGCGTCGGCCACCACCCCCGGCACGCTCAGCGCGCCTGGCGCGACATCGTCGCCCTGCTCACCGAGTGCCTGCCCGTAACGGAGTGACCCGGTCGGCGGACCCGACCTTCCCGACCTGCCCGACCTGCCCGACCTGCCCGACCTGCCCGGCAAGTCAGGCGAGTCAGGCGAGTCATACGTCGGGTTCTGCGATCTGACGCACCAGGTGATCGCCCTCGAACCAGCGGCTCAACAGCTGGTGAACCGGGTCCGCACTCCCCGCCTGGTCTCCACGGCCCCAGCCCCAGCCGGCTCCCTGGGCGGGCGGCGTGCCCCCGGTCATCGCGGCCAAGCGGATCAGCGCCGTCTCGGTAGCGCTCGCGTCCTCCATCCCGAGGGCCCACATGGACACCTGCGGATCCGCGGCGGCCGCCAGGACCGGGGAGAGCCCGCATCCGGCCGAGTACCACAGGGTGTTTCCACGACGCCGCGCGTCCCGGAACTGCTCGGTCCAGGTCCTCTCGTTCCTCGTTCGCCTGGCCACGCTGCCCGACCTGCCGATGTACAACACCGGATGACCGACCGCCCCCGCGTCCACCCAGACGTAGATGCCCGATCCGGTCACCTCATCCGGACTCTCCGGCGGTCGAGGTACACCTTTCGATGCCCGGCCAGGTACACGGGAACGTGCCCACGCGACAGGAGCGGCGACATGGTGACCGGCCGCTCGTAGGGGGTTCCGTGTCACACCTGAGATCATGAACGCATGCCCGAAGAATCGGACCCGCTGTCAGACCTTTGGCAGTTCGTGGCGTCCAGTGCGACCGACTGGTTGCTGGAGCTGTGCGGTGATGGCCTGACCGGGTTCATGCCGCCTGCGCTGCCCGATGCCGTCTGGGTGCTCAATGCCATGCACGAGCACGAACAGGAACTGCCCGAGATGGCGTACCACGAGTATCAACAGGCGCGTTTGACGAATGGGAGCCCTCTGCCCCGTATCGTCGGCGGTATCGACCTTGAGGCCGTAGGCCTCACCTCGGGGGTTGGCGGCGGCTTGGGCCGCACAAAGCACCCCGGTCCGGGGTGGCGGCGGCTGCGCTGGGCGGAATTCGCCCGGCGGATCGGCGATCCCGTCGTGCCCGACGGACTCATGCCCTCGTTCCGGTGTTTTCCCTCGGCCAGCAAGGAGGGCATCTGGCCGCTGGGCATCGATCCGCCCACCGAGGGGAGCCTGGACCGTGAGAGCTGGAACCGGCTGATCGCCATCCTCACCGAGCACAGTCCCGCTGGCCCTGCCACTTCCTGCCTGGCTTACTACAACCCGCTGCTGCTCGGGGCCATCGACTTCGACAATCTCCGGGTACGCGCAGGTCGTCTCGGTGACGCCGCGCTCCTGTACGACGATCCGGAGGTTGAATTCAGCCCGTCCAATCTCTGGGCCGAGGACCGCTCATGGGTCCTGTGCACCGACTACGACCTGTGGGCCACCAAGGTCGCCGGGCCGCCGGATCTCATCAAGGCGCTGGTGAACGACACCGAGATAGAGGCGATACGGCTGCCCTGGGCGACCTGACGACGAGCTGCCCCGCGCACGGCGCCCAGTCCCGAAGCGCGAGCACTTGCACGTGTACCGGGCTGAGCACTTTCACCTGTACGCCGACACCGGCCCGACCGCCGCACGTATCGTGCTGATGTCCATGCACCCCTCCCAGGTCTCACGAAGGACGCCGACTGTACTGATCGGCCCCGGCGGCCACCTCGACGGGGCACCCCTGTCGCCAGCTCCCATGACCGTGACCCGCACGAACCCAGCGGTTCGGCGGACCGACGGCCACTCCCTCTGCACAACCGATCAGCGATCGGAAGCATCAAAGCGCGCCTCATCCCCGGGGATCGAACAACCAAACGACCATCAAGCCACAACCACCAGTTGTGCCTATAGGGTGCCGCCATGGACCTCGACACCGTTCGGACCTTCGTCGCCGCCGCCGACGCGGGGCAGTTCCAGGAGGCCGCCGCCGAGCTGGCCGTCACCCAGCAGGCCGTCTCCAAGCGCATCGCCGCGCTGGAGCGCAACCTCGGCGTGCGGTTGTTCACCCGCACCGCACGCGGGGCCGAGCTCACCATCGACGGGCAGGCGTTCCTGCCCCACGCGCGCGAGCTGCTGCGCGCCGCCGAGCGCGCGGTCGAGTCCGTGCGCCCGGGCCGCCGTCCGCTGCGCGTCGACGTGATCAACTTTCGCGGCTCGGCGTCGGGCCTGATGCGCGGCTTCCACCGCGCGCACCCCGAGATCGACCTCGACGTGATGATGCTGTTCGAGATCGAGACGGCCATCAACGCCATCCGCTCCGGCGCGATCGACGCGTCCTTCCGCGCCGTCGTCGCGCCCGGCCGGCCCCTTCCCGAGGACATCGAGTCCGTCCGGGTGATCGACGAACCGCTCCAGCTCCTCACGGGTCCCGCCCACGCACTGGCGAGCGCCCGGTCGGTGACCGTCGCCCAGCTCGTCGGGCACCGGATCTGGATGCCCGGCATCGTCCCCGGTACCGAGTGGGGCGCCTACTACGACGACCTCGTCGCCGAGTTCGGCCTCACCATCGAGGCGACCGGCCCCAACTTCGGCTCCGACGCGCTCCTCGACACCATCGCCGACACCCCGGCCCTGGCCACCTTCATGGGCGAGCACACCCGCCTCGTCTGGCCCGCAGACCACGGCCTGCGCCGCATCCCGGTGACCGACCCGACGCCCGTCTACCCCCACTCACTCCTCTGGCACCGCGACAACCCCCACCCAGCCCTCGCCACCCTCCGCACCCACCTCGCCGCCACCACGCCGGGCCACGACGCCCCGGGCACCTGGACACCGGACTGGGTACGCCCCCGCTGAAACGCCACCGCACCCGCAGTCAGCTTGATCCTCAGCCTCTGGCCTGGGATCGGCTTGCTCCCACACACGGACCTCGGCCTTGCCGTAGCAGGACGTGTCGTTCACCGTGGTCACGGCGCTCGACCACCCGCCTCAGCTGGACGCAGGCCAGACCCAGCGAAAGGACAAGCGAGCCAAAGGGGCCATGCCTCAGCAGTACCCGTCGTTGTAGATGTGCCCCGGGATGAAAACCCGCCGCCCCTGCACCACCACCGAAATGTGCTTGTGACTTCAACGGATAGATTGCGAGTCCGCCATCTGTGACCTTGGGTTTCGACTTGTAGTTTGCGAGCCATTCCGAGGGTTACTTTGCAAGGTGCCGTCCGGCAGTAGTGACCGCTGGCAAGGGTCTGATCGGGGTGTGACGCATCGTCACACCGAGCGGTCTCCCACCACCTTGCGGACAGCTACTGACTTGGGCGCTTCAAGGTGATGTGGTCGGGGGCCGGGTGTGGCGCGCCGGGGTCCACCCAGCCAGGTAGCGCACCCCGCGAGCCGCGGTACCGGCCTGTCTCACTCCACCCTTGCTACTCCGACCAGGTCCGGAGTGCGGTGGCGGAGCTGTGTGGGCGCGCGATGGCGGCGGGAGGTGCCCGGTCGGCCGGGTGCGGTCTCAGTTGGTGACTACCAGGCGATGAGGACCAGGCCCGGGCCACCGTCGGTGCCCGCGGTAGCGTCGTCGCCGGGCACGCCGTTGCCGCCCGGCCGCGCACCGGTGTTGCTGTCGTCGCCACCGTTGCCACCGTGTCCGCCGTTGCCGCCACGGCCGCCGGCGCCGACACCTTGGGGGCGTTGGTAGACGCTGCCGTCGGGCAGGGTCACCTGCGGTACGTCGGCGGCCGCGCCGCCGTCACTGCCCTTGCCGCCCGGGTGGGCCCGGCCGTTGAGGAAGCCGGCACCGCTGCCACCTGTGATGCCCGCACCCCCGCCTTGGGCGGCCGTGGCGGCGGTGCGGGTACAGCCCGGCTCGTCGAAGCCGGGCACCAGGTGCCCGCCAGCCCCGGCACTGCCTCCGGCACCGCCGACTGGGTCGCTGGAGCCGCCTCCACCGTCGCCACCGCTCCCGAAGACGCCCGGGGCCCCGCCGACCGCGAAGCCCACGGAGTAACCGTCAGGCTTCACCAGCGCCGCGTCGTTGTAGGAAGCCTCTCCACTCTTCCCGTTCCCGCCCCGCGTTCCGGCGCCGCCGTGGGCGCCGGATGCTCCGGTGCCGCCGCTCCCGCCGATACCGGCCGTGCCCGCAGCCCCGCCACGGGAGATCTCCCCGGGCTCGGCGGTGAACACCGTGCCGGGTACCGCGTGGGTGACGGCGCAGGTCACGAACTCGCCGCCGGAACCCCCACCACCTCCCGCACCGCTGCCGCCCGCACCGCCGTTGACCCCCGGGGTGCCGTCCTGGTCGATGAGGGGGAACTTGCGGGAGAACGCCTGGCCGCCGCCGCCACCACCGCCAGCACCGCCCCCCGCGCCCGCGCCACCACCGGCCCACAAGTACACGGTGAACGCCTGCACCCCCTTCGGAACAGTCCACTGCCTTTTGGCGGTGAACACCTCCCGCCCGTGCGCTGCGGCAGCCACCGCGGAGTCCGGCGTCACGGCGACGGCGGGCGTCACCGAAGACAGGCACGCGAGCGCCAAAGACGCCAGAGCGACACCGCCGACGCGCCCACGGCCGGCCGGCTGCGAACGCTCCATCAATGAGTTCGTGATCATGTTGTGCTCAACGAGCCTGCCTCACCCCCGTTACCCCTACCCGCCTCTGGCTTTGATGGTTGGTCGGTCGGGGTTCGCGCCTGCGGCGTGCCGAGCGCGTAACAGGCCAATCACCCCGAAGCGCCGAGGTCAGTAAGCCTTGATTGTGCGGCCGACCTGGCGACTTGCTCGATCTTCGCGCGGTAGGATGCGCGGGCTTCCTCGTCGATCTGCTTCTCGTGTTCGGCGCGCAACCCGGTCCGGCCGTCAAGGCCCTCGCGCAGGATGTCGGCGTGCCCGGCATGCCGGATGGACTCCCCGAGGACATGGACCATGATGGCGAACAGGTTCGTGTTGGAATAGGGCTCCGGCCACCAAGGCACGTGGCCGGGGGCATCGAGGGGAAGCTCGTTGATCGTCGCGTCCGAGTGTTCCCACGTGCGCCGGTAGAACCCGATGATCTGAGCGCAAGCCTCGTCCTCGGTCGCCCACTGATCGCTGCCGTCGGACTCCTGCCACCGGGGCAGCGGTTCCGGGGAAGGGCGGTCGAAGACCTCGCCGAAGTACCTGGCCTCGACTGTGGCCACGTGTTTGACCAGGCCGAGGAGGTTGGTCCCGGTCGCTGTCAGAGGCCGGCGGGCGTCGTATTCGGACAAGCCGTCAAGTTTCCAGAGCAACGCCTCGCGGTCTCGCCGCAGTCTCCCGTGCAGGTTGTCCTTCGCGAATTCATCGATCATGCGGCATGAGCCTGCCATGGGCTGATCGTGGTCTCAAGATCCCGTACATGGTCCGCGACCGCCAGAGACCGCACATGACCGCTACTCAACGTGACTCGACCGGCGACCGGACCGCCGCTCGCAAACTACAGCTCGGATTCGCAATCTATCGATCGGAGTCACAGTGCTCGACCGGCCGGTAGCGGGACGCAGGCGTGACCGCCAGAACTGCTTGGACGTCGTCGGCGAGATCGGCTGGGAACGCCGCTGTCAACAGGTCACGGGAGTTGGAGAACGACTGCACCGTCTGAGCATATGTTCAGGCCAGCAGCCGAAAGGATCATCCCAACATCAAGGCTCAAGCTCACCACGGCCGGATCGACGGACAGCGGCCACAACCACGAGCCCGGCACCGAAGTTGGTTCCCACGTACGCCGTCGGGGGGGGGGGGGGGCCGCCCCCCCCCCCCCCCGCCCCCCCCCCCCCCCCGCGCCCCCCCCCCCCCCGCCCCCCCCGAAAAGCCGCCCCACTCCCCCCCCGAGCAGACGCCC